>CAZAGP010000118.1:0-7693 GCA_964484575.1 uncultured Candidatus Bathyarchaeia archaeon
TGCAACGGAACTGGTAAAGTAGACGAGAAGTGCAATGACTGTTTTGGCGGCGGCTTGATCATGTGTGAAGCATGTGAAGGTACAGGCAGCGTGCCAGACAAGTAGACGAGTTCAGGCGAAACGACGAGTTCGTACCCATGAATGGTTCCAAACTACGAGAAGAAACGTACGAGTTACTATACGTCAAGCGTAAGCCTGAAGTAGCCATCCTACGGCTCAACCGTGTCATCAAAGAACACCCGGATAATGATGAGGCCCTTTCACTCAAGGCGTACTCGCTCAACAAGCTTGCCGCTGCAATCAAAGATTGGAAATATTCACAGTATGCTCTGGAATCCGCGGATGAGGCTCTACGATTGAACCCGGTCAACGATGTTGCGTTGACAAGCAAGGGATGGACACTGATCACTCTTGGAAAAGTCGACGAATCGATTCCGTACTTGATTCGGGCCATAACGATAAACCCTCGGAACGAGTATGCTTGGTTTAATCTCGCATGGGCCGAATACCTTGCCGGTGACTTCGCTGAATCGACGGCCTCGATAGCAAAGGCTCTCGATTTGAGCCCCAATAATACGATTATTAGAAGATGGAGACAGTTGATGCAGTCCGGTAAGTTGCCTGCACATTCAAGGCGCAATACCTGAACCAGTTAGCCCTTCGTCACGCCGATCGGAACTAAACGGACAACTTTCGTGGCTATGCCTAACTGATGACTAACTTCAGCGACACTATCAACGTTCTTGTAAGCTTCAGGCGCCTCCTCGCTTACTGTACCAAAGTTTTCTGCTCGAATCATGATTCCCTTCTTCGATAGCAGATCTTCGACGGCGCGAGCCGGATTTCGCCGTTTTGCAGCAGCTCGACTCATCATTCTGCCGGCGCCATGAGCAGTTGTTCCGAAACTCAGCTCCATGGCTCTAGACGTGCCTACGAGAATCCAAGATGCGGTTCCCATACTTCCCGGAATAAGTACGGGTTGACCGAAGTCGCGGTATTCAGGTGGAATCGCCGGGTGACCTGGAGGGAAAGCTCTCGTCGCCCCTTTCCGATGAACATACACCTTCTTCGTACCGCCATCGACTGCATGCTCCTCGACTTTCGCTATGTTATGTGCAACATCGTAGACTAAGGCCATGTCAAGCTGGTCCGCTGTCTTGCCGAATGTCTTCTCGAAGGATTCCCGCGTCCAGTGGGTTATCATCTGCCTGTTGACCCAAGCGAAATTCGCAGCGGACGCCATGGCGCCGATATAGTCCTCGACTTCTCGACTCTTAGCTGGCGCACACGCAAGTTGCCGATCTGGAAGGCTAATCCCATATTTTCCAACGGCTCGCTCCATTACGCGTAGGTAGTCACTGCACACTTGGTACCCGAAACCTCGACTACCAGTATGTACGAGTACTAGTATCTGACCCTCCTTCCTGACGCCAAGCTTCTCAGCGATGGCGGCATCGAAGATCTTGTCAACTTTCTCGATCTCAAGAAAATGGTTCCCGCTTCCTAGACTTCCCAGCTGCGGACTACCTCTCTGTTTTGCTACGCCTGATACTTTGTCGGGATCAGCTGTTTCCATGCACCCGTTCTCTTCGCAACGCTTGCGATCTTCAGCCCATCCGTACCCGTGGTCTACGGCCCATTCCACTCCCTCTCGAGTGACCTTTTCTAAGTCTCCTGCTGACAACCTGCCTACCTTGCCACGGCTTCCGAGGCCTGAAGGCACATTCACGAACATTGTGTCAAGTAACTTCGACATTACAGGACGGACTTCGACCTCGGTAAGGTTCGTTCGAATAAGACGTACTCCGCAGTTGATGTCGTACCCAATTCCCCCTGGACTCACGACTCCTTCATCGTAATCACTCGCCGCTACTCCACCAATCGGGAAACCATATCCTTCATGGCCGTCAGGCATCGTTATCGACCATTTCTGTAACCCCGGGAGCGTGGCCACATTCGCGCATTGCTGTAGAGTTGCGTCGGATCGCATCTTCTCGATAAGCGCTTCGTCGGCGTAAATTCGGCCTGGAACACGCATCCCATTCTGCGTGCTCTGAGGAATCTCCCAGATGTACTTGTCAACGCGTTTCAGCTGAACGTTACTTGAACTATGTCCGTAGGCTCCCTGAGACATTCTTCTCACCAAGAGAATTTCCGAGAGATTCTCAGCCCACTGATTTAAAGGGTCGGTGTCACAGAGCAACATACTGTTCGACCCTTTGTTCAATTGTCTTGAGACTGTCCCTCCAGAAGGCCGGTTCCTTGGTGTCTATCCCAAATCGAGAGCCAAACTTGGATAAATATTCGAAAGATCCCAGCGAGGAAGCGATTCAGGCTCAATCATAATTCTCCACAACGCACGATAAGCGAATACCCTACGAACTCGAACTTGCTACTAGTCTAGTTTATGAGTTCATCCGTTACTCATACAGATACTCGTCATTACAGGCGAGCAATGCACGCAGACGTTGTATGGTCCTGCACCGCAGAATCCGCATCTCACGCAGCGAACCTCGCAATTGCGCGTCCCCTCAGAGCTCATCAAAATCATCTCGCTCAATCAGTCTGCGGGAAATCACCGCTAAAGAGATCCTCAATTGCTCTCCTCCCGGCTGGAGGAGGCTCTTCAGCTGCGTACCCCAACGAGAACATGGCAACAGGACGACCAATCTTACCACCGACAATCTCACGCACTGCATCTTCATCAAAATCTCCCACCCAGACGGTTGACAAACCGAGGTCAACTGCTGCAAGCATCGCGAAGGACCCGGCGATTGTAGCGTCCTGCACACTGTACAACTCACGTCCTCGAGCACCGTACCTATCCGCACAACGTGAAGGATCAGTGCAGAAGACGAGGCAAATGGGCGCTTCCTCGATGAAGCTTTGACCATGCGCCGCCTTCGCGAGTGCTTCGCGCTTCGACTTTTCTCGAAAAACGTACACATGGTAAGCTTGTAAATTTCCCGCGGAAGGAGCCAGATTCGCAGCCTCAAATATCCTCCGCAACTTATCCTCCTCGACTTGCTGCGGCTTATATGAGCGAACCGAACGGCGCCGCTCCAACACGTTGAAGAACTCCACCAAACTCACCACAACTTAACTCTCAACAGGACCAATGTGAGAAGCGTTTCGAATATAGACTAATGACTGTTCCGCTCCAGAGGCAGATCTCATAATCACGGACACATCATGAGGGAACCTTTTTCATAACCTAGGTCATTTTCTATTATCATTAGGACACGTAGTCAAACAGGTGCTTTGTTATCATGCCGCTTCAGTCTTACTTTGCAATCAGAACACACCTTGCACATCGAGTGAGCATGTAACCCCATTTAGAAGGCTTCGAACCCAAGTTGAATAGAAAAGTTCGGTCCAGGTATCACGTTCAGTCGAGTAGTCTTCTCTGCTCCGGACATCATTGTCATGAATTGAGGAATTGCTTGAAACTTCTGAATAAGAGCTTATATCCGGCGTTATTCGCTCCGGATCAAGTGTTAAAATGTCATCTGCAAAACCAACAGCGGCTTTTGTATTATCTCTTCTCGCGGGAATCTTAATTGCCCTTCGCGGCGGACTGATGAGTATGATGAGTTCACTGATCGGAAGATATCAAGGAGGCTATGGTTATGGAAGTATGATGAATGGCTACAACGGCTACGGATACAATGGGTATGGAAGTTTCGGAGGCATGATGAACGGTTACGGGTTTTATGGGATGATGAGGGGAATAGGAATTGGATTCGGTTTCATTGGCATTATAGGCGTAGTTATTGGCATCATAGTGTCTGTAGGTGCCATAATGCTGTACAGTCATTCTAACCAGCACATGACTTGGGGCATACTGATCATTATCTTCTCAGTACTGAGCCTGTTTGGAGGAATGATGAATGGTTTGGGTGTAGGTCTCTTCCTCGGCATCGTTGGCGGAGTGCTCGCGATCATTTGGAAGCCTCCTACTTGATCTTCTCCGCAAAATGCCCCCCAACTTGATTAGCCTCATAGACCGTCTGCTAATGAAGGGTTTTCGTAAGTAGACTAAATGTTGGGAGCCGCACGACCATGTCGCAATTGTAGAACCAGCACTCGGCTATGCCCGTTATGGTTGAAGTGAGCTCACATCTCCCACGTTTAGTCGACCGAAAAATCGCCCGATTACGCGCGGTTCTCCCTTAAGCGGACCACACTAGCATCTCTCGTTCCAGATTGCGACTCACAAGATGCCCAGGCTCAAGAAAACAATCAAAATCAAGCAACCTATTAGCACCCAAGATTTCTTCACACCATCAAGGTCCGGTTTCGTTGCTATGTAAACTAACATTGCGAAGGCCACTAGGTCCGCAGCCAGAAAAGCTCCGAATTCCCTTTGGCTAGAAAGTATGTCGATAAACCATAAGTAGCAAGCAAACACGGCGAGAAAAACAACCAGTGTCGCGCAGAGGAGAATTCTAACTCCCTCTTCTCGCAGCCTCAAAGTTAGACCTCACGAGGGCGATCAGATGTGAGTTGCTTGACAATGAGAACCATTGCGAGTAAGGATACCATAGCGATAGTTATGCTTGAAAGAAACATCGCCGACGACGGTAAAGCAATCTGGTTTATGGAAGTCGCGAATGACATTGAAGAAATAGCCAGAAGAAACACGAAAACTGCCGTAAGCGCTGGAGCGCGGAATGGGGTTCCTATGAAGAGCGCTAGTGATCCAGGTACGAGTCTTAAGGCCACTCGTTTTCTCGTCCTGTAAGTTAACCAGGACATGACGGAAATAATAACAACAATACCACCGGTTATGATTGCAGCGTCCACGTTAGGAATTACCTGCCCAGGCGTAAAGTAACCCCATACAGTCAGGACAATAACCTCGATCACTGCGATTACGCCCAGCGTTGTATAAATAGGCCTTCGAGCCGGGTTCCTTTCGCTTCGCCGGTCAAAGAAAGGCATCAAGGTCAGCAGGACGAAGAAGGCAGTAACGATCCCCAACGCCACAGTAATCCATGGCCCTTCAAAAACTGAGAATTTCAAAATTTGGTAAATCCAAAGAAAGTACCATTCAGGCTGAGGAGTGTATGCAGACGCCGTGGCAGGGTTGAACTCGGGTGGAAGGGAGATCGGGAAGATTGCTGACACGGCTATCAGTAACCCTATGAATATTGCGCTGAGCATTGCAAAGTAGAGGAATATATTGGGAAACCAGGGAAGGTTTCGGACCTTTCCGTTCAAGCCCGTCGCAGGTTCAGCAGCGCCGTGAATTTCAAACATATACATCTTGAGAGACAGAAGAATGATGAAAACCGCAGGTAGGAGTACGATGTGCAAATCAAAGAACCGTGCAAGCTCGGACGCGTCGCTTCCTGGTCCTGCTATCAGGAACTTAAGCGCTGGGCCCAATTGTCCGGGTAGAAAGCCGATCATTCCAATGGTCACATCAGTCGCTGATTTTGATACAACAGTCCAAGGTAGCAAGTAACCGGTCAGACCGAAGCAGAGCACGACGAGTCCCATGAGCATTCCAACGATCCACATGAATTCTCGCGGCTTCTTCTGGACACTTACAAAGTATCCACGTATGAGATGCATGAATGCGAGTAAAATCATCGAATAGGCCGAGTACAGGTGAATTGTTTCTATCAAGCTCCCCAGCGGCACATATTTGACGATGAAGAGCGTCGACGAGTAAGCTTCGCTCACGGTCGGTGTATAGTAGATGAGCATCAACAATCCCGTAATTCCTTGCAAGATGAATGCCATGACCATTAAACCACCTAACCAGTAAAACAGGTTTAGACTGTAATCTGGCCCGGGTCTAAGCATTGTGTTCGTTAGGCCTACTCGAGAGTCAATCCATTCAGCAATCTTCCGAACTGACCGGCTCATCGTAACTCAGGCTCCAGAGAACACTGTGTCCTGCGTAACGATGTCTCCGCCTTGCAGGTCGTAACTCAGAACTGATGCGGGATCATTTGTGCCTGGTGGGCCGTGTCCAAAGATTGTAGGTGGACTCATACCGACAGCGTAAATGTCGCCTGTACTCGCGTCGTATTCTAATTGAACGAATGGAACAGGCCTTGGCGGCGGCCCCCCGATCACTTTAGCCCCCTGCGTGAAATCGTATTGCCCTCCGTGGCAACAACAATACCCTTCCGCGACGGGTGCTTCGAAAGATGAATCACACGGAGGCGAGCTTCCGGTAGGTTGAAAACCGAAGTAGCAGCCGAGGTGCTGGCAGATTACGCTGTACGCCACTATGTCTCCGTCAGGTCCGACAGCATTTTGGGCCTTCACACCAAGCTTTACGAGAACATTAGGAGTGTTAACCAGCGGATAATTAAATCGGAGAGGTTTGAGGAGTTCTAGGGAATTTACATTTCCTAGCCTGATCCTAGGCCATGATAACTGCGTGGCGGATTGGTTTGGATTTTCTGTTGGAATGAAAGCTAGAAGACGGAAGACACTCGCCACTGCAGCCAGCGTGAAAGCTGACCCAGCCACAAGAAGGATTTTGAGAAAATCCCTTCTTGGCTTGTCGTTCTCTTCTTGTTTATCTGTCATTCAGTTCCAGCTTTCTTCTTTGGGAAAGCAAACTTGCTTATAACTAGGAGCCCAGCCACGAATCCTATCAGAACCATACCGAGACTCACTAGAGCCACGGTATCGAAATTGATGCCGCTAGTCGTAATTGCCGCAGAGGTCGCTGTTGTAGTCATGACTGATGTCGGTTGGTAGACGGTCACTTCCCCAGTCATCCAACCTGGAGTCACCATGGCAGCTGACCATCCCCCATTAGCGTTTGGAAAGCCGCAAGGCGTGTAGCATTGCCAAGTGAAAGTTCCAGTTTGATTCAAGTACAGGTACGCTATCTCCGTATCGCCGCCTACGACTGGTATGTTAATTCCTAGAGATAGAATAGTGAATGTGTGCGCTATCTGGCTGGTGGGAACAGAGGAAACTTCAGCACCCCACGATTGAGGAGTGCCCATCGATGCGCTTGTGCCGTTGATAAGGTACATCTTATCCCCAACGGTCCCCGTCACGTTCGAGTACTGGGCAGGAGGCGGCGTCGGCGTGTCGTATGAAATTATGGTTAACTCGATCAACTGATGGGCTGGCAATGAAATGTTTGCAGAAGACTCCAATCCCGCGGGTCCGACGACATAGAATTTAGGCTGCGATTCCGGGGCGGTTGAATTCCACTCGTTAGCCATCGATTCGAGCAACGTAAGCATATAGGTAGTGCTGTTGCTGGTTGCCGAAGACGCCTGCTGGTCTAATTGCAGTTTGCCAACTTGCGTAACGTATATCGTCCTGGTACCGACAGCCGATACCATCGGGCCGCAAACCACATACATCGTGACTAGGACAAATACCAAAAACATAGGCGTGCGTCTAACCATGCTCTCTCACCGAATGAACAAACTTTGAATTACGACTACTCGCATATCTCTTCTTTCAATGAATAATATATACTGAATTTACACACTGACGGCGTTCTACACCGGACAGAGTCGAAGGTAGTAGGTTTTATAAAAACTGAAGATCAACGAGAATTGAACGACAAAATACGCCGGTTAACCTTGTTCAAACGGATCTGGAGTGCAAACGAACCAAAAGCAATCAATCGTCGTCAACTGACAGTACAAGAATCTCCAGCGCACTGAACTTGCGCCTAATATAGATCACGCATCGTCAAACA
>CAZAGP010000119.1:0-13155 GCA_964484575.1 uncultured Candidatus Bathyarchaeia archaeon
GAAGTATTCGACAGATCAACACTAATGATCGTTTACAAAATGCTCAACCGGGGATATTTGAGAACTATTCACGGTGTACTCCGCTCCGGAAAGGAAGCCCGCATTTATTGGGGACTCGGACAGGGCAAACGCCTACTCGCGATTAAGATCTTCCTTACAACCTCGCGTGAATTCAACAGAGGAAGGTTAGCGTACATCCAAGGAGACGAGAGGTTCAAGACCGTTCGACGTGACACCAAGTCACTCGTAAACCTATGGGCGTTGAAGGAATACAAGAATCTTCAACAAGCCAACATTGCGGGAGTACGAGTGCCCACTCCCGTGAAAGTCATGGGCAACGTGCTGTTGATGGAGTTCATCGGGGACCGCAAAGGCCCTGCTCCTCTTCTCAGAGAGACTCCGCTTGATCATCCGGCGAAAGTCTACGACAAGGTCGCAGAATCGGTAAGACGCCTTTATCAAAAGGGGCATCTAGTTCATGGGGATCTAAGCGAATACAACATTATGATGGATGGCTTGAACCCTGTATTGATAGATTTCGCGCAAGCAGTAACCGTGGAGCACCAAATGGCATCAATCTTCCTTGAGAGAGATTTGGTCCAACTCAATCAATATTTCGAAAAGATAGGTGTCATAGTGGCACCTTTACAGCGACTCAGGAAATGGGTGACGGGTGAGGATGGAAACTAAAGTCAACGCTACGATTCCCCTGGACAGGCTTGGCGTACTTATTGGCAAAGAAGGTTCAACTAAGATCAAAATAGAACAAGCCTTCAAAGCTCAACTTCTAATCGAAAGCGAAAGTGGAAGTGTGGACATCATACCTGCAGCCGCCTCAGATGATCCAACAACAATCCTCAGAGCCAGGGATGTCGTAGTAGCAATCGCTCGAGGTTTCTCGCCGCAACGAGCCCTCAAGCTCGTGGACGATGACATAGTGCTAGATGTCATTGACCTCCGCGAAACGTTTGGAAGGAACGAGCGGGACATTGCCCGATTGAAAGGACGCGTTATAGGAAGGGACGGAAAGATACGGCGGTTAATCGAAGAAATGACGAATGCTCAGGTTTCAGTTTACGGACACACGATTTCGATGCTCGGAGAATTTGAAACAGTGAATGCTGCAAGAGAAGCAATAGAACTACTTCTTAAGGGAAAACAGCATTACACAGTGTACAAATTACTTAGAAAGATAAAGAGCGAAAGTAAGAAGAGAGAATCCCTTGAACTCTGGCAGAAACCCGCATAGTCGCAGGCCAGCAATCATGAGAAACCCCCACGTAGGTGAAGCTTGATATCGCTTCAAGAGGTATTTCAGGAAATCTCAGCTGCTGATTTCTTCTATCGAAACAGGGACATTGCAGGCTTCACCAATCCTACACGCGCAATATATTCGACCGTTCGCGAACTCGTAGAGAACGCGTTAGACGCTTGTGAGACTCAAGGAATCCCGCCAGAAGTTTACTTAAGAATTTCACATGAGTCAGGACCCACCGATGGTCCCGGCGTATACCGGATTCATGTTGAAGATAACGGAATAGGCATCCCACACGATATCATTCCATCAGCTTTTGGTCAGGTGCTCTTTGGCTCCAAGTACAAATTACGACAGACCAGAGGAACATTTGGTCTAGGCGGCAAGATGGCCATATTGTACGGGCAAATTACTACGCACGGAAAAGCAAGCATAAAGTCCAGTACCGGTCGAAATAAGGTGCATCATTACGAAATTACAATCGACATTCAAAAGAATAAGCCGATGGTCCTCGGTCATAAGATTCTTCCAAATGATGATCGGTGGCACGGAACGGTAATTGACTTCGCAACTGAGGCTGATTACACTCGTGCCATGCCAAAGATCCTCGAGTACCTGATGCAGACAGCAATCGTCGCGCCTTACGCTACAATAACCTATGTTGACCCCAGAGGTCGACTGTACCGGTTTGACCGCGCGACCATGCAGATGCCCAAGCCGCCCGAAGAAACTCTACCTCACCCATATGGTGTAGATGTTGAAACCATGAGGCGCCTCATCGAATTCACGAAGGAACGTACCCTTGTCTCATTTCTGAAATCCCACTTTCACAGAGTTGGCAAAACAATCGCAACATCATTTCTTTCACAAGTTAACATTTCCACTAAGAGGAATCCGAAGAAACTCACCGCGGACGAGATCGTCCAAGTTGTGAACGGGATGAAGAACTACAAGTTCCTGGCGCCTGACGCAAGCTGCTTATCCCCCCTAGGAGAAGAATTACTCGAAGCAGGAATTAGAAAGGAGCTCTCCCCAGAATTCGTCGCTGTGTATCAACGAAAACCTTCGGCCTATGCAGGGTTCCCATTCATCGTAGAAGTCGGGATCGCCTACGGAGGCCAGATAGAAGGCGGAAGCGGAATCAAACTCTACCGGTTCGCGAACAAGATACCGCTCCTCTTCGATGAGGCAAGTGATGTCTCCTGGAAGGTCGTGAACACTGAGGTTGATTGGCGACACTACAAAGCAGCGGTGGATATGCCAATAGCAGTTTTCGTTCATATCTGCTCCACAAAGGTCCCCTACAAGACAGTTGGGAAGGAATTCATCGCAGATCGTCCAGACGTAGAAAGAGAGATCCTAAACGCGGTGAGAGAGGTAGCTAGACGACTATCCCTATTCCTATCAAAGAAGATAAGCATGGCACACGACAAGCGCAGACTCGACGTCTTCCAAAAGTACCTGCCTAAGATAGCCATCTTCTCATCTAAACTCGCCAAGAAAAGCAAACCTCCGGATGTTAGTCCTATGCTGAAGAGTGTATTGACACATGAAGAAGAAATCGAAGACGAGTAAGTCACTTAATCGTGCTGAGCAGAAGAAAGTTACCGTGCTGTCAAGCCTCAAGGGTTTAGGCGAACAGCTTTACACGCAACTCGCTCAAAAACAATGGCCATCAATCAAGATGCCTAGCCGATCAATCACAAACATCCGATACGATCAAGGCACGAGGCAGTATATTCTCGGCGACCATTTAGTGCGAAGAAGCGCACGAAACATAAGACACGTAAGGCCATTAACCCAACTCGTCTGGACCGGCTCATTTGTTGATGAACTCACAGAGCAAGGGAAGACGTCCACTTTACGAGACGTTTTCTACTCAGCTCAAGCATACGAAATGAGTTTCTCCGACCAAGCAGAAAGCGACGACATCATCACCGATCTTGAGACCGTGCTGGGTCACGCAAGGGAGGACTTCAACGTCTTCCCAGAGGAGCGCAGCGCAATATTCGGCAACCTCACCATACAATACACAGTCCCAGGCTACGAGGGAAAGACGCTCAACCTTTCATCTCACCCTGACGGAATGATGATTGGCCCAGCATTAACGAACTCTGAATTTGTTGAATGCAAAGCGGATAAGATCATCGCAATTGAGAAAGGCGGATTATTCACCCGTTTCATTGAGGAAAGAGTTCACGAGAAGTACAAAGCTTTGCTAATCCACACTGCAGGTCAAGCCCCAAGAGCTACACGTTCACTAATACGGCGAATGAACAAGGAGCTGAAGCTGCCAGTATACATCTTCTGCGACGCGGACCCCTGGGGAATGCACATCGCAAACGTCATCATAGCCGGATCCGCTAATGCTGCACACCTTAGAGAGCTGAACACTCCCGACGCTAAGTGGGCTGGAGTTTGGGCTTCAGACATAGTGAACTACAAGCTCCCCAGCGACCCCCTTACCGACCTGGATATTAAGCGACTTTACGAATTAGAAAAAGACCCCCGATACGAAGGCAAGCTTTGGAAGCAGGAGATTGCGACATTCTTGAAAGTCAAGAGAAAGGCAGAGCAGGAAGCCTTCAGTCGCTACGGGCTCGCGTTCATAGTTGATAAGTATCTTCCAGCAAAACTGAAAGAATTAGGATAATCTCTTACCCGGCTGTCTTGGTTTGGACGAACTTACCCTCGTCAGAAATGTCGTAGGGCGTCCAAGCCGTGACATGTTTCGTGCCCACCATCTTCAGGATTCTAAGTGAACGTGCTATCCCTTCGGTTCCTTCCTCAATTCTCAATTCAATAACTCCGTCGACAACGTCCTGCGCGGACGCGACCATGGCTGGATGAAAGGCTTTCCGATTCATGGTGACTAGGCATAGGCACTTAGCCTGTCGGGCACGCGCAACGATCACGCGCAGAAATTCAATCGCCGATCGTACGCCTCTCTTCCGAATAAGCGTGTTAAACGAATCTAGGACGATGAGTGAAATCGATTTCTTGTTCATTATGTCAGAGATGGCTATGCTGATGGCTGACAAATTCTCCGGATCCTCTATGTGCGGTTCGTCACTCTCCACACCAACCGTCTTGGAGTAGCAGTCAACGAACATCAGCGAAGACCAATCCACGTTTTCCACATTTATCTGCGTCTGCACGATCTGTCGGATATTTGCCGGAAAGTTATCCAGAGTCACGTATACTGTGGATTTTTCTTCCTGAACCTGTTTGCTTACGAAGTGAGCGATAAGACTCTCTTCTCCGGAGCCAGGGTCGTTCAGAATCAGCACAGTGCTCACTTGTGGCATTCCGCTAGGCAGCACCCTGTCCAGCACCTCAAGGCCCGTAGATACCTTGGGGAGCGTTGCAGTTCGCTCAACCTCAACTTGGCTATCTGAGATTTCTCCAAGGGCTAGTTGTTTAGAGATCGCGTCCTGAATCTCCTTGTCCCTGTCAACACCGAAGGAGTACATTTCCACCTTTCTCAGTATGCCCAGCTCGACAAGGTCCTCAAGCTCCCGACGCACTTCCGTAGGGTTCCTGCCGATTCTCCTGGCCAGGCCGTCGGATGTCTCGGAAAGGTTCGAGTTGTTATGAAATAGTGTTAGCAAGTCAGCTTTGACGTCCGTATCCAGCAGACGCTCGAAAAGCTTCATCGAACGCTTCATCGAGACGGGCCCCCCTAGTTCAGTTATGCCACTTACTTTAATTTGCTTAGTACATACGTTGCTAATGGTAACAACGCAGGTAAGGTTCGGGTTCTGACACAATCATGAGATGATTAGACCCTGCGCGTGGCATCAGCAAACTTCTCCAAGCTCTCCCGATTACTGTGCCCCCCAAAATATCCGATGAAATATGTGGATTTCGCGTCTGATTCTTCCATGAGGTGATCAACAAGCTCATCAGTTGGGCAATCTCGTGGAACCGTTCCTGACCACGCCTTAACTATTCGATCATACGAACGTCGTACGTGTGCACATCTGCCCCGTAGGTAGCTTGTTTTTGTCACAAGTTGCTCCCGGCTGATATTCCAGTAGTTCCAGCCATCCGCTAATTCAGCGACAAGGTCCATCAACTTGTCATGTTTTCCACCTATCCAAATCGGCAGGTTGGGTTGAGCGGGTTTAGGCTCAAGTCTCGCGTGCGTTAGGCGGAAGCATTTGCCTGCGAAGGAGAAATCATTCGATACCCATAACCCTCTCAGAATTTGAACGGTTTCACGTAGGCGCATCATCCTCTCATCAATAGTCTCATATCGATAGCCGAAGGAAGTTAATTCCCGTTTGCTAAGTCTGTCTCCTGCACCCAACCCTAAGATAAGTCGTCCATGACTAATGTTGTCGAGAGAGCTCGTGATCTTAGCTAAGAGGGAAGGGTGACGTAAGTTCACATTCGTCACTAAGCTACCCAGTTTGATGTCAACCGTGTGAGCAGCAAGTGAGGCGAGAATCGTCCAGCATTCGAAAGCCTTAGCGGAGCCTGACCAGGACGGGGCAAGGTGATCAAATGCCCATATGCTGTCATAGCCTAGTCGCTCGCAGATCTGGCTAATCTCAACTAGGCTGCTGAAGCATGTGTCAGCAGGAAGAATGCAGCCAATCTTAGGCCTCACGACAGGTCCCTCGTTGGTTGACTGTCGCGGACTCAGAATATGACGTTAACCGTGGAGACCGCGACGTTTCGATGGATATATGGCGAATACCCCTTTCCAGAGTGCGTCGTAAGCTCCGCTCATTGTCTCTATGAATCGTCTGCTATTGGTCCAGAATCCTACGTCAGCTCCAACGGCAACGTTGTTATCGTCCGGGAGTCTCTCATACAGCATGAGTTCACACTGATCCACAATGATGATTCCGGCAGGTCCCAGTGCTTCAGAGTATCGCAGCTCAGAGATGGGTACAAGTCTACGCGCCCCATCCGTATTCTCACTCGTGATTGGAGCGATGACACGAATCTTTACACCTCGACTTTTCGCTTCCCTAAGCTGTGCAAGGTTGAAGTCTGCTAGGGCTTGTATTCCGCGCATAGTAGTCCATATTTCAACGGTCTGTCTCGAATTCTCGATCATGCCTCCGAACTTACGTGACACGTCACTTCGGCCTTTGTAGATTCTGAGATCGTCGGGCTCTATTCCTTTCTTTAGCGCTTCAATTCTTCCACTTGCGGGAGTTCCAGATGTCCACATTTCCTCAAAGTATGCTTGAAGGTTTCCGACGAAGGGACGGCTGTTTATCCATAATGCCACTTGATCGCTACGTCGTGCCTCATCAGTCGTAATCCCAAACAAGGCTTCAGAATCATCGATTATCGTGACTCGTGGAACAGGCCGCGCCTTAAGGTCAAGATGTCTCACTTCAATGGTTGCAGGTAATCTTTCGACTACGCCCAGACTCGAATTGTCGATTGAAGTTATTACTCTAACTTTGACTTTCCTATTGCTCTGCTCAAAAGGTTCGAACAGGTCTGATGTGTCCGCTCGCAACAACTCGGAGGATGAGAGTACCGTCATCACTGATCTCTTGGATTGTGTGTACAATGATTGCAGTTTCTGCTCAATCCTTGACCTGCCTTCGATGACCTGGAATCGTTCCATTTCCTGCCGAACCGGTTCCAGCCGCATAGTGTCGAATATTCGACGGAGGTCTTCGCCGCGGCGTTCAAGAATCCTGAGTCTTGCTCTTCTCTCATCGATTAAAATTTGGAGACATTTCTCGAATGGTGCGGATTGAAACTGCACCGGCCTTTCGAGTGTTGCTTCAACAAGTCCGCGATGTTGCAGGTTCCGGATTGTTCGGTAGGTCTCGGTGCGGTTAATCTGGATGGCCCTTGATACTGCGCTCGCTCTCGACAGTCCATTCTTAGCTAAGAAGAAAAGCACGCGGGCTTCGTTCCTGGTCAGCCCATATTCTTGCAAGTCAGCTACAATCTCATCTGAGCTCTGGTGCGTCTGCAGAGTGTCAAGATAGCCCGTCTCTTCCAGCCTCAAGTATGGTCGTTGACTGATAGATCGACGACAATGCCGGATATAAACAGACAATGATGTTTGTTCAAGCTAACGCTATTTTCTTAATTGATTCCAGCCCTAACTTTCGTATAAGTTCGGTCCGTGGCGTACGGTTTGAACTCCGTACCGCTTCCAGCGTAGAACTTGAGGAACCATTCAACCCAGTGAAGTCGGAGGGACTGCATGAAGACGAATGCCGTTTCCAGAATGAAGATAAGTACGACTGTCAACGCTCCAAACAGCGTGTATCCTACCACGTCCCCAGCTAGCGTTGCCCAAGCTGTGAAGAATATTAGGATTCCGTTGAAGAGGTGGTAGAAGACGTCTTCGATTAGTTTCATGGCGAGAATTCGAACGTATGAAATCGTATGCGATAACGATGCAAGCAATGCTTCGAATGCATGCATCAGGCCCATGGGTCCCTCAGCCCAGACCCTTAGAACTACCATTGCGATGAGGGGTACTCCAATCCTCATGAATAGGTCGACACTGTTGGCTGGGTTGAACAGGTAATTGGGAAATCTGAGCCCGTATTGGAGCAGCGTTATACCGAACGCTCCGTAGAACCACAACCAGACAAGAGGGCCTGAGATTAGCTCACGATAATCCTTAACGTAAGCCTTGTTGAAAATGTCCAGAATAAGCCCTGACATGATATGGATCACGCCGATCGTGATAGACAACCTGAGCATGAGTCGAATATTATCAAATGGTTCGAACCATAACGGTCCAGGTAGACCTGTAAGCAGCCTGAACCACTCGAGATTTCCGAAAACTGTCCCGTAAGAGAATCCTACGACTAGTGCTGCCGCGCCGCTATAGATTAAAAGTTCCGAGCCCTGAATCACCATGTTGAAGACTCCTCCCATGCCACCGTAAGCGGTGTCCGGAATCACAAGTCCCCGCCGTTTGTACATGTACAAGATGCTCGAGATTATCATGACGACA
Organism: uncultured Candidatus Bathyarchaeia archaeon; assembly: GCA_964484575.1. Lineage (GTDB taxonomy): Archaea > Thermoproteota > Bathyarchaeia > 40CM-2-53-6 > 40CM-2-53-6 > FEN-987. Next base: position 8,211 of record CAZAGP010000119.1, read on the forward strand.
ATTCCGTTTCCAACGTCACCGAACATGAATCCGAAGAAGATTGGATATGTGACGAGCCATAGCACGGTAGGGTCGATCTCGTCACTCTTAGGGACTCCGAACCCAACCGTTAGTTTTTGGAAAATCGCAACGCTCTTGGGGTTGTGAAGACTGGTTGGTCCATTCTTACTGGCCCAACTTCTAACTATCACTTCGTCCTCGCACATCTTCGTCAATTGGACAGTGACGGGAGAAATCTTCGCAGTAGGTATCCAGCCTTCAATCATGCACGTTGACTCTGTCTTTCCGCAAAGGCCTTTCGCCTGTTCAAAAGCTCGCTCCGCGCCCACAATCTCACGCTGGACAAGGAGATACTGCCCATCGGCCCGACGCAGGTCGTCCAGTTTATGATCAAGCTCCGATAGCCGCTTCTTCGCCTCCTCAATTCGACTGGAAGGTTCGTATGAGAGGTGCTTACTCTTGACCATCGCTCTCATCTTCAACCCGAGGGTTTGCGTGATGACTTCCGCGATCGCACTTTCGCTTGGTTTTGTTGAGAGTATCTTCGCAACGTTCTCAGTTATGTCATTCACAATCGTAGACTCAACCTGCTTCTCATCAACTAGCTGGCTTAACGGTTCAGAAAACTTAGAAAGTTCAGCAGGTTTCAGAGTTTGGAAGATGCTGCTCACGGTCTCTTCGAGTCTGCTGCGGCCTTCCGGTGAGTCTACGTTTTCGATTTTAATGATCTCATCGATACTTAGCTTCAATTGTCGTTCCGCGTAATTGATCAGGGATCTCAGAGTTTCTGCTTCATTTGTTGTTGACGTGACTCTCTGCTCGATCTCGCTCACTTTTCGCTCTGATTCTGCAATCTGATCATCGGACATGCGGGCGTCGACGGTTGTTGGTTTCGTTTTAGGAAGGGAGATAAGCCCAAGCGCTGCAACCACTGAGTTGATCTTTGATTCGAGAGTAGTCAGTCTGTAGAGCCGGTCGGAGACCGTGGTGGGGGAGACACCTTCCCCGTACCCTTTGATCATCTCCTTTACGTCTAACAATTCTATGGTGCCCAATTCGCGGAGGTAGAGCATGACCTCTTCGAACTTCCTTTTTGGAACAATGATTTCGATTCGTTTCATCTTCGTTGGTAGTAGCATCTTCTCTCCTCTCGACTCCTAACAGGACCTGATCTTTACTCGGTTTCTCTAGCGTACTGTTTTCTCCGCCGCTCCTTCTGAGACATTAACCGTTTAAGTCTGTCTATGATCGTGTCATAGACTTCTGCAAGCTCCCAACCGTTCGACGCGTAACTGTATGAGTTCTTCGGAGTTTTGATGTGTACTGTTACTTCATACCGCCTTCTTTCCTTCCCTGCAATGCTTGACTTGATTACAGATCTGGCCTCGAGAATCTGCGGTAGGACTTTGTGTAATTGATTAATTGTTCGCTTGAACTTCTGCTTGGCTATCTCTGCTTCAAAGGGGTCGTCCGGGAGACCTACTATGTAAACGGGGACCTCTGGCTTCTCCTCAGGCTCAGCAAGTAGGGTGACGAAGTCGCCGCGAGTTGCAATGCCCTGAAGCTCATCCCATTGGGTGACGAGTACGCATGTCTTGCCAAGGCTCAGCATTCTGCTCAACGATTCCTCCGCAGAGTTCTGGGGCGGAAACGTTAACGGATCAGGATCCATAATGTCCTTCACCGGGAAATGCAGACCCGACCTCGTCTCAGGACTCCTAGACTTGGCGCTGACGCGCTCATGCGTCGGCAGCACTCTGAGAATTTCATTTGAGGTCAATAGTCCGACTAACTTGTCTCCTTGCTTCACTGGAAGGTGATTGATCCGCTTACGTGATAGCAGTTCTCTAGCGGTCGCGGCAGAATCGTCCCCGTTCATGGTAACTGGGCTTTCCTTAGCAACCGAAGATACTCTACGATCCGGCAGGTTCCCTTGCAACTTCTGAAGGAGACTTAAACTGGTTATCTGGCCTGTTATCTTACGTCCATCTGAAACTGGAATTCTGCCGATTCTGTAGTCTGTCATTAAACGAGCCGCTTCGCCTACCGTGGTCTCCATCGTTATTACTGGAATATGCCTCACCAATGTTTCGGGCTTGGTCTCCATGCTAACCCGCAAAATGTCTGATAATGTGATCATGCCGCATCGATTCTTATCAGGAATCAGAAGTTCGTGAGCTCGGTTTTCAGCCATTACGGACATTACCTTACGCAGATTGCTATCGAGGCCAACTTCGACAACGTCCGTGACAAGCAGATCTACCTCGGACGCTCTGATGCCGTCCAAGGTCCTCGTGGTACTCGACAAGGAAGGTCTCCTATTCTCTTCTCCTAGTAACACGGCGAGCTCTCAAATATCTTCCGTAATAAGCTAGGGCCCATAGCGCGCGAGCTGCACGTTCGGGCATCGAAAATGATGGGATGCCTCGCTTCTCAAACATTGTTCTCATAGTGACAGCCATCTCGGTTTCTCCCATGTCGCAGACAGTCACGGGTTTCGTATATTCCGATATGGTTTCCGCTATCATCCCCACTGCATCATCAAGGATGGTTGGCGCATGGTGTAAAGCGATGAGGAGAATTCCACCAATGCTCGGATCATCAAGCAGAATAGATAAGGTCAAAGAGAACATGCGACCGGTTGCTTCAGCCGTTAAGTCTATCGGGTTTGTGCCCGAGAGAACCGGCAATAATTGCTTATCCGCCTTGAGCTGAGAGAACTTCGATAGTATTCGTTTGGGGAACTTCCGGACCTCAAGGCCTGCGCCTTCAAGGGCGTCCGTCGCGATTATCCCTGGTCCCCCAGCGTTAGTGACCACTGCAACATTGTTCGTGAAGCTTGGAGGTTGCATGGCCAGTGCGCGGGCGAAGTCGAAGAATTCTTCAACATTTTCAGCTCTTATGATCCCGGCCCCTCTGAAAGCTCCCTCGTATATTTGATCAGAACCTGCCAACGCCGCGGTGTGAGACGCTGCTGCTCTCTTACCTGCTTCTGATCTTCCCGCCTTCAGAGCGACGACCGGTTTCCTAATGGTGATCTCCTTCGCTTTCTCAACGAATTCTCGGCCTTCAGTTAACCCTTCCAAGTAGGTTAGGATGACTTTGGTCTTGGGATCGTTTGCGAAGTACACAAGCAGTTCGCTCTCGGTGACGTCGCATCGGTTTCCGTAGCTGACAAATCTTCTTATCCCTATTCCGTGAGGGCCGGCCATGTAGTCAAGCGCGGCGCAACCGAATGCGCCACTTTGGGTGAGCAACGAGACTGCTCCCGCCCTTGGTCTAGGCGTAGCAATCACTTCTCTACCGTCTGAAAGTAGCTTCGTTTCAGGCAGGAATAATGTGTCCATTCCAGTGTATGGGTCGTATACTCCTAAACAGTTGGGTCCTAGAATTCGCAGGTCATGTTTTGAAGCGGAATCGACCAGTTGCTTCTCAAGATCAATATTTCCAATTTCCGCGAAGCCTGATGATATCACTATGCCAGCAACTGCACCTGCCTGGCCCGCCTCATCCACCACGCCGGGAACGCGAGCCGACGGGACGGCTACGATGACTGTTTCCGCTGCTCGTGGAAGATCTGAAACCTTCGGGTAGCAGGCTTCACCAAGAATCTCCGTGTGCTTTGGGTTAACTAGGAACACTTCGCCTTTGAAGATCCCTCGCCGTTTATTCGTAAGCATACTATCCGCTAGGACATATCCTATCCTGTTCCGTGTCCCAGAAGCGCCTACGATCGCGACGGATTTTGGCTCAAAGAAGGCTTTCAGGCAACTAGCTTCTTTAGGAATTGCATTTCTCCCCCGCTCTTCCGCTCCTTCCAGAAGCGGCAGACCTCAGTGTTGCTTTCCAGATACCTGTTGATGGCAACCTCGCAAATCATCTTGGCCGATCGGGAGATCTCCGTAAGATTCCAAACTACCCCTCTGAGCGCAACCGCAGTTTTACGATTCTGAACCGAAGCGACAACTCGTTCCGTTAAGCCCTTCTCGAGTTTCTCAAACCGTTCGCAATCAGCTATGATTCGATTGGCGAGGTCCATGTCCAACATGAAAAGTGAATCCATCGCGCCTTTACAAATCTCCAACGCCTCCGCTCCCGTCTTGCAGATTTCATTGATGATGGTTGTGGACTGGGTTTGGTCTTCTTCAGCTAAGCTGAGAACTTGATTGGCAATTGACTCGCTGCAGTCAGCTATCTCTTCGAGGTATTTCGATACTGCTCGGTAACCAACTGCGTTGGTGGCTGATTCAATACCTCCGTGGCGGGATAACGGAATTTTAGATATGGCTCGGAAGATTTGACGCAGGATCAACCAATATAACCTGTCAGCCTCGCCTTCCAGCTCCAGGACCTGTAGTGCGAGGGGGAATTTCTGATCCAACAGTGCTTGCATCGATGTCTCAAGCATCGAAACAACCACCTTATACAATCGAGACAGAAGACTTGTGATAGAGAACTTGGATGGGTCAAGAAAACATTGAATGATCGTCTCTTTCCCTGATTGGTCAACAATCCCTAGTCCGCTCAGTCGATGAGTCGAATCACGGATTTCAGTCGCCTGTTCCGTAGTCAACCCTTCTTCGGAGGAGACGATGATCGTATCCCTACCTAGAATGTAGTTGCCTGTAATGACTCGCCCGAGGACCTCCCTGTCCTTGCATGCGTCCGCGTTAATCTTGCAAACCGTGGTCTCTTCTCCTTCAAGCTCATTTCCAGGAGTGACAATCAACTCTCCAAACTCTGAAAGCCGAAGCGTAACTACTCCGCCCTGCTTAAGTCCCACTTGCCTCACCCAGTCGCTGGGAAGAGAGACGGTAAGCGTTGAGTGTCCAACCCGCTGAACCTTTCTAATCTCCAATTATTGCTTCCTCGATGCAGGTTTAGCTGGAGTAATTGTGCGAATTCACGCCTGTTATATATTGCGACGGGATTCTATATAGAAAAC
>CAZAGP010000120.1:0-5529 GCA_964484575.1 uncultured Candidatus Bathyarchaeia archaeon
AAGAATTCCAATTCCTGAAGTTGCCCGACGAATAAGACGCATTACCGATCTCAAATGGTCAGGCGTCAACGACTTCATCGCATCGGTAACGATACCGGCCATTGACGATGAATACTACGACGAAATCCAGAAGGCACATGACATTTTCGAAGGTCACTACAAATACCGGTAAGCATACGTCAAACCTCGAAATATCCGCAATACTCGTGAAGCTGAATTGGACGATTACGTGAAAGTATGCGAGCTGAGCGACATACCGCCTGGAAGTATTCATCCAGTAGACATAGGTGACGTGCACATAATGATCGTTAATGTAGAAGGCTCGCTTTATGCGGTCAGCCGGATTTGCACGCACGAGACCGCGGACCTATCAACTGGCTTTGTAGTCGGCACCGAAGTAACATGCCCACTTCATCTCTCCCGATTCGACTTGAAAACAGGCGCCGTCCAGAACCCTCCAGCCACGATTCCTCTCACAACCTACAAGTTGAAGACTGCAGGGACAGCCGTATACGTACGCATCGAACCTTAAGTAAGCCAATGACAAAGACCTGAGAATAAGAATGCAGGGTAAGAGATTGGTGGAGAACGCCGCGACAATCGACATATCGAAAATCCGTGAAGACTTCCCAATTCTAGGACGCACAGTTAACGGAAAACCGTTAGTCTACTTTGATAACGCTGCCACCTCGCAGAAGCCAAACTACGTTCTCAACGCAATTGATGAATATTACCGTAATAAGAACGCGAACATCCACCGGGGGGTACACAAGCTTGGTGAAGAAGCAACAGTCGCGTACGAGGAGGCTAGGGATAAGGTCTCCAAGTTCATCGGAGCAAGACACACCGAAGAGATAGTATTCGTTAGAAACGCAACTGAAGGCCTTAATCTAATCGCCATGACGTGGGGAAGGTTGTACATTAAGAAAGGAGACAAGATCGTTCTTACCATAATGGAACACCATAGCAACATCGTGCCCTGGCAGTTGCTTGCAAAAGAAACAGGCGCAAGCATCGAATTCATCGAAATAGACTCAGAAGGGGAATTGCGAGAAGAGGATGTGAAAGAAAAGATAGACTCCGTCACTAAACTCGTAGCTGTCACCCACGCTTCCAACGTGCTCGGCACAATAAATCACGTTGATCAGATTGGAAAAAACGCCCACAGGGTCGGAGCACTTTACGTCGTAGACGCTGCGCAATCGGTCCCTCACATGCCCGTTAATGTCAAGGATATGGATTGCGACTTCCTCGTTTTCTCAGGCCATAAGATGCTAGGCCCAACGGGTATCGGAGTGTTATACGGTAAGAAGCAGGTTCTTCAAAACACCCCACCATTCCTGGGCGGCGGTGAAATGATCCATGAGGTTCACACTCATGAGGCAACCTGGAAGGAAATCCCGTACAAATTTGAGGCGGGTACACCGGACGCCGCAGGGGCCGTTGGCCTCGGCGCAGCCATAGATTACTTAAAGAAGATAGGCATGAAACAGGTACACGAGTACGAGAAAGAAATCACCGCATACGCCCTCGAGAAGATAAACAAGGTGGAAGGAGTCACCACATATGGACCAAGAGATCCTTCTCGAAGAGTGGGCGTGATCGCATTCAACCTAGGAGACATACATGCCCACGACCTCGCTTCAATTCTGGACGAAGACGGAATAGCGATAAGATCTGGACATCATTGTGCGCAGCCATTGATGGAATACCTAGACGTCCCTGCCACTTCACGAGCAAGCTTCTACATTTACAACACTAAAGAAGAAGTTGACACATTCATCAGCTCACTCGAAAAAGCAAGGAAGCTATTCAACCTATGAGCTCCGACATTTACAAGGACATAATCTTAGACTACTATCGTCATCCCAGAAACTTCGGAGACCTATCGGAGCCTGACGTCCGGTCAAAGGATTCGAATCCCCTGTGCGGCGATGTGATCGAGATGCAGATCAAGGTTAAGGATGGAAAGATAGACGACTTACGCTTCAAGGGAAGAGGGTGCGCAATAAGCCAAGCATCAGCCTCAATGCTCACGGAACTCGCCAAGGGAAAGACCTTAGATGAGATCAAGTCGCTAGGCAAAGAGGATATCCTGAGCATGCTAGGAATCGATCCGGGACCAACCCGCATAAAATGCGCTCTGCTCGGACTGAAAGTAATCAAGTTAGGAGTTTATGGTTACCTCGGCCAGGCAGTCACAGATGAAGTAAAACAGCTCGTATGACGAAGTAAAACAGCCGCGATTAGGCAGCGAAACATCCGAACCTGGCAATGGTCACTATCATCACCCGAGAACGGTTCAAGAATCTTGACGACATAGAGTAAACGTTTATGTTAGATGCCGCGATTCTGGCGAAATCATGTCAAATAGATACGTACTTCCTGAACTACCCTACAAGTACAATGCCCTAGAACCTGTGATCTCTGAGGAGATTATGAGACTACATCACGACAAGCATCATGCTGCGTACGTGAACGGCGCGAATGCTGCCCTAGACAAACTCGAAAAGGGCAGAGCTGCTGGACTTCAAGGGGTTGATGTAAAAGCTACCTTGCGCGATCTTGCATTCAACGCCTCAGGCCATGCCATGCATGCCATTTTCTGGCCGAACATGAAACAGGGCGGCGGCGGAAAACCAGGTGGAAAACTTGCGGATCAACTCACCAAAGACTTCGGCTCGTTCGACTCATTCAAACTGCAATTTAGCAACGCGGCAAAGACGGTTGAAGGCTCTGGGTGGGGAATACTGGCTCATGATCCTCTCTCAGACCAACTCTTGACGCTACAGGCAGAGAAACACCAAAACCTCACCGCGCAGGGTACTGTTCCTCTCTTAGTGTTAGACGTATGGGAACACGCATACTACCTACAGTACAAGAATGATCGTGGCGCATACGTCGACAAATGGTGGGACGTCGTTAACTGGTCAGATGTCGAGAAACGGTTCGAGAAAGCTAAACAGTAAAGAAATCAAAAGCGTTCCGGATCTGATTTAGTTCAGATCCTTCCCAACTTTTTATACTAAAGTCTCCGCTGCGATAGGGTAGACAGAGATAAAACAAAGACATTCACTCGATCTAGGCGGAGCAAGAATGACCGCTCTATTATTGTCGCAAGAACGGTACTCTTTCCTTAAAGAGCTTGGAATCGAAGAGGTTAACCCGGGCGCGTGTGGGGGACCAGATAAGTGGAGCTCAAGTAAGGGAAGACAACTTCTTGACGTCATAACTCCGATAGACGGATCCGTTATTGCAAGAGTTGCATTAGCCTCAGAGGAAGATTACGAAAGCGTCATCGGAATTGCACATCAAGCATTTTTGAAATGGAGATCAATACCAGCCCCGCAGCGAGGCCAAATAGTTAGAGAGGTTGGAGATGAGCTTCGGCAGCTAAAGGAACCTCTTGGAAAACTCATAACCCTTGAAATGGGGAAAATCGTTGCTGAAGGAAAGGGAGAGGTCCAAGAAGCGATTGATATTGCCGATTTCGCAGTCGGACTATCTCGTCAACTCTACGGGTTGACCATGCAATCAGAACGAACATCACACAGAATGTACGAACAATGGCATCCACTGGGCGTTATAGGGATAATCACGGCGTTCAATTTCCCTATAGCCGTATGGTCATGGAACTCGATGATAGCAGCGGTGTGTGGAGATACAATGCTTTGGAAACCGTCGTCGAAGACGCCGCTCTGCGCAATCGCCGTACAACACCTCGTGAACAGAATAATGGAGAGGCATGGGTTAGTAGGCATCTTCACAACGATAATCGGAAAAGGATCTGTCGTCGGCGAGAAGCTGATCAACGACAAGCGGATAACACTCATTTCAGCAACAGGGTCAACAGAGATGGGCAAGAGGATTGCAGAAGCAACCTCGAAAAGGCTCGCGCGAAGCATCCTAGAACTGGGAGGAAACAATGCGATAATAGTTGCTGAAGACGCAAATCTCGACATGACGGTTAGAGCAATTCTCTTCGGAGCCGTTGGAACAGCTGGCCAGCGCTGCACAACGACTAGGCGATTAATCGTACACGAGAGTATTATTGAGGAACTAACATCGAAACTCGTGAAATCATACGAACAAGTACGCATCGGCGACCCTCTTGACCCGGACACGCTAATGGGTCCCTTGGTCGACCGTGACGCTGTTGAGACGATGATGAATGCACTACGAGTTTCACCGCAGCAAGGTGGACAAATCATAGTAGGAGGAAAGAAGTTAGATAGACCCGGCTGCTACGTCACACCTGCGATAGTACGCGTTCCCGGCAACACACAATTAGTGTGCGAGGAAACTTTCGCTCCTATACTTTACATTATACCCTACAGAGACCTGGAAAACGCGATCAAACTTCATAATGAGGTACCCCAGGGCCTCTCATCCGCAATATTCACAGAATCATTGAAGACGGCGGAGAAGTTCCTTTCAGCATCTGGAAGTGATTGCGGAATAGCGAACGTTAACATAGGTACATCTGGAGCCGAGATCGGCGGAGCATTTGGAGGGGAAAAAGAGACGGGGGGAGGCAGAGAATCCGGGTCAGATGCATGGAAACAATACATGCGTCGCCAGACGACAACAATCAATTGGAGCAACGAACTGCCTTTGGCCCAAGGCATCAAGTTCGGCGAGTAGCGTAACGGTGAATGTAATCGAACCTTCAGGCTACGTCAGGCAATTTGAACATGGTCGACCTGGTAATAGCGCTTAGCTAGCATTCGCGTCTTGTCGATTGTTCTACCGTTCTTACCGATTGCTAACGCTTTATCCTTCGGTTCAACCTCGACGACCACAATTTTACGATCGGGACGTTCAGTTATCCGGACCTCTTTAACCTTCGCGGGTGCCAAGCAGCTTTTCACTAAACCTTCAATCGTATCCGCGAATTCTACAACTTCAATAGGCTTGCCGGTCATCTTTCGCAAAGCGTTAATGTTCTTCCCGCCTTTCCCAATAGCTAGACCCATCTCTCCCGCTTTCGCGATGAAGATTACTCGGTCGCTATCAATTATGCAATCGTTAGCGGTGGCGCCTGTAATATTTTCGAATAAAGCGATTAGTCTCATTTCTTCCATGCTGAGTTTGATTCTTGAAGTGGCCATAGGTTATTGCACAGCCAGCTTCATTATTTCAGAATCCCCGGGCTCCCTGATCGTGAGGGCGGAGACAACGAAATTCTTGCCGCAGGCAGAACCCAAGTCGATGCTCGTCCCGGCGTAGACGTGTACTGGCACGGATGATTGCTTGGCGTAGTACATTATATCGTTTCGTTCGTCTTCAGGACAATTAGCGGCTAGGACCAGCAATTTGGCTTTAGCGAATTTAGCTGATTCTAACGCTTCCTTTGCTCCAAGCGCAACTTTGCCAGTTCTCATTACAATCTGAATCTGCTTGTTCACATCGATCTTCGCAGACTGCATCTATTTCCCTGCCCTCTCTGGCATCGACATGTAGACTTCTATAAGTCCTGTGCCCATGGGTACTTGCTGTCCGACTATAACGTTTTCAGCTACTCCACGC
>CAZAGP010000121.1:0-7462 GCA_964484575.1 uncultured Candidatus Bathyarchaeia archaeon
CCCAAGACTACAGACGTTATTAGAACCGAGATGATTTCAATAGCATGAGTTTTAGATACCATCATCGAGCCTCCGTTCGCCGAGGTTTCTCACGGTACTTGATAATTGCGTAGAACAAGAGTCCGAAGACCACCAGTCCAACCGCTATCCCGATCACGAGTATCTGGTTAAACAGGGCCCATTCCAGGGCAACCTGGGGCGACTGAGCCGACGCTAGTGGAAGCGACGCCGCTAAAAAGCCGAAGATAATGGCAGTGATCTCAACCACACGTACGGAAGGAAGATGCAAGCAATATCACACGGTAAATTTTGGTGCGTGAAACATTCCAAGTCTGATATTTAGCTTTGAGTTTGAACTTGAACGTGCATCATTTGATCAAGTGAAGTGGTTGAAGATTCAGTTTAACGATTACGCGTGAGTCATAGTTGACAGTCAAATCATCCGAATGTGAAAGCACCCATGCTGATTCAGCAAGCGTCACACTCCGGAGGATACTCCTCCTTGGCTTTACAGAGGAGGAAGCCGTTGGATGGTACCGGAATAATGTCTGCAGGAATAACTTGGCAAGGGCCGCCGTCGCGTCCATTTCAGGATTCGCTCTGACTGTCAGTACTGTCCTGGCGAAAGCGATTCTTGAGTCCTTGTTCGTGACATCCATGTTTCTACAGTACTTTCTCTTCATCATCGTGGGAATGCTGTTCGCTTATGCCGCTCATACTCTCGCTTCTAGCGGTTCTTCAATCCGACTCATTATCGCATACAGCTCGCTCATGAGGAAGTTTGCCGTAGTCAATCGTTACGGCGCCCTATCTTTCTCTGCGGCTGCTGTGATGATTTGCTATTGGGCTCTCCCATCCAGTTTCGATGCAGGAATCTCGAACAGTTTGAGTCAACTTATGATGCGGTTAAGTCTCATTTGTGTAGGTAGTTTGATCTTGGCAGCATCAAAAAGCGCCAATGGCCACGTTCTTCCCGTAGTTTCTGTTGCTGCTGGGAAAATTATGGGATTATTCGGAGCCTTACTGATCGTTTCACCAATCCGTCTGTACGGCGCTTATCCCGTCGTTCAACAAGTGCAAGCAGGCATTTTCATGATTGCCATAATGGTGGTCATTGATATGGTGGTCCTGCCTTTCTGGCTATACAGGTATTTCGGGACTAATAATGGGCGGCTAACTTAAGCGTAAGAAAGAAAAGTCAAAGCTGACCAGGAGGATTCGAACTCACTTGGGTACTAGACGCTTCAAAAATGAGGTTAGCTGCGACGTTCTGACAGAGTTCTCTCAATGTGTGGGAGCTTGCGAAGAGTGGCGTATGAATTCGTAGAAGCATTCTCATCAGTGGTACCTCAAGTCAGGGTTTCTCAAATCATGGCTGCCATTGGAGTCATCGTGGATGTTCTTTGGAGGGTTTTGACAAGGAACTATTTTCACCCCTCATTCGTGGACATTGTTCCAGCGGTTCTAATTGGCTACTATATGGGAAAGCGACGGCAGCGTCCTAAACCTAGCTAAACCTGATCGAATGTCAGATTTCAGTCTGGGGGCAGTTCCGAGCTGAGTTTGCCCAGATCGATTCCTCGAAGCCGGTTGAAGTAGTAAGATGCACAATAGATTATGATCGGAATGACAACTATCGTCACAGTAGCAACTTGAGCTCCAAATTGGAACGGACCAATTGCCGGATTAGCCAGTGAGTTGAACCCTAAGTAAGTGAAGAGGATGATCCCAACCAAGCCCAGAATAGAAATCACTGGTACTCGCCAAATTAGAATCCTTCCAGCTGAATTCTCGTAAATGGGTCTCCTGCGAAATGGGATGATAAGGGCGCTTACAGCAGCAAGGAACCATACAATCGAGTAGAGGAAAATAGCGTTAACCTGGGCCGTAATGAACGAGGTGAAATACTCCAAGTACATTGGTATCACTGCAAGAGCACAGGTTAGAACCACTGCCGTGGTTGGAGTATGAAAACGATCATCAACGTGCGCTAACGCTGATGGTAAAATCCTATCGAATGACCATGCCATAATCAGTCTGCTAAGGAAAACAATGCTCAGCCATGACCATCCGATATTCCCAATGAACAACCCTATCACTATCAACCAGAGCAGCAGCCTGCTTGGATTGAGCACAGTGACGAAAGCGGTTGGTACGGTAGACGATCCTGCTCCCACCGTCACAGTCCATGCTTCGAGGAAGGAGATTCCCACAACCCTGTCAAGGACAAAGGTCAAGCCGAACCATACTGCGATTGAAACAATTTCCGCAAGGACTAACCCATAGAGCAAGTTCCTCTTAGGGTGCTTTATCTCCCCTCCAACCGTTTGCATAACCGGATATGGTCCGATGCTGACGAAGAGAAGTGGCACAATCGCCCCAATCGTGGCAATACTGACTCCGGGTGTGTACCCTTTCGCTGAAGCGTCTGAGAAAACCTTCGAGACCCCTCCCTGGAAGTATGTGCCGTAGCCGCGAATAAAGTCGGCGTGATTATGGGTTAGGAATACTCCGAGCACGAGGAAAAGCACGATGAGGCCGTAAATGAAGAATGAGTAGATCAATATCCTAAACGTTCTACCTCCAGCCACAGTAGCCACGCCGCCAAAAACAAGCACTATCAATCCGCCAGCGAACAACGTCCAAGGGGAGCTCGTGCTCCACGGAGTCAGCAGACTTCCTAACGCGACAAGGTTCGTGTCGCCAAGTGCTTGACCTGCGAAAGAAAGTTGCGTACCCATCTCCGCAAAAGCCCAATAGGCGCCTGATCCTGCAGAGATGAGTACGGCGACAAAAAACAGAAAGCTGGCCACAAAGCCGAGCGGACTCGATAGCGTCCGCGAAATAAATACGTAGTCGCCGCCCGCCTTCGGCATTACTACTGTGAGTTGCCAGTAGAGTAGCACAATCGCTAAAGCGATTACAGCCCATACGAGTAGGCTCGAATAGTAGTCGACATTCTGATAGTAACTGGGGGTCACCCAGAAGATTCCAGCCCAACTCGTTAGCCAAGGGAAGAATATGATACTCCAGACGAAAACGTCAACGGCTGAGAGCTGCCTTACGAGGCCGGTGGCCTCACGAACGAATAGCCGTTGCATCTGAGTTCTTCTCAACTCGGGAACATGAAAACGCGCTCTAAGCCGGTTATATAAGTTTGGACTCGGTGGCTCTAAGCGAATTATCTGAGCATTTCACGCATACATATGGTCAATTCGCGGAGTACGTCATCTGTGACTTGATGTCCCATTCTATACTCCTTGAAAGTGACGTTGGCTCCTGCATTTTGAAGTAATGCTACAGATTCTCTGCCGAGTTCGACGGGAATCAGCTCATCATACAAGCCGTGGGAGGCAAAGACAGGGAGTCCTTTCAAGTCATCCCATTTAATTGAAAGATTTGACCTGTTAGGGACATATCCGCTTAAAGCCACGATTCCGCGAATGTGTGTCGGGTCGAGCAGACCCGCGGAATAGGACATGACCGCTCCTTGACTGAACCCTAACAGAATGGGCCCCTCTGGGTCAATCGGGTAGCCACGTCGAACTTGGAGAAGAAACTCTTGTAGTAGCTTCACGCTCTCTCTGAATGAACGCGGATCAGGCACGCCCTCTTCGCTAAAATCGTACCAAGCGTAGCCCGCACCGACTTGGAAGATGCGGGGTGCTCTTGGGGCAATTAGTAACACGTCGAAGCCAAGAGACTCAACGAGCGGTATTAGGTCGTATTCGTCGGTCCCCCGCCCGTGCATAGCCACAATCGTCGAGTAATTATCACTAGTCCTCTCCGGGAAGTATACGAGATGTTGAAGTGATGAAGTGATTGGTTCGCCGCGCCGCATTTGCACGTCATTCTAGTAGACTTTCGTTTCTCGCAAATATCTCTGCTGCAGCTCTTATCGAGTCGCTTCGCCACCGAAAGGTTTCAATTAGTCGATGAAGCGTTTGCTGCAAGTAGAAGTATTGATCATGAGCGAGAAGACCCGGCATGTTAAGCTTCGATGCGTGGAATGCAAAGCAAAGTTCGATAGCAAATACGATGCTTTCGATACTTCCGCTATAACGAATGTGGGTCAAGTCTTGGAAAATTTCATCTTCTGTCAGAAAATCGGTAGACGGGGATGCGGGAAAAGAGTTTCGGTCGTAGTGGTCGACATTAGATGAATTGATTACCTAGCACTCATAATGCGTGTAAAGTCAATTTGATTGTGACTCAACTGCTTGAGCGTACGCTTCATTTTGATGGTTTGCGTCACGTGTTAAGGAAAGTGAATGTCGTTCCCAATCCGATTTGATGGGCCATCACGAAGCCAGCATTTACTTCTAACACGTACATAGCCTTCGTGTCTGGTGTAAATACTGGGCAGTTTTGCGGAGTGCAGGGTTGGAGATTTTGCTCGATGAACACAGCCTGCCGACTTGAATTGAACCAAATTATGTCCAAGGGGAATTTCATATCAATCATCCAGAATCCCCAGTAGTCTTCGTGGTCGAAGACGAAGAGCATTCCATGATCCTGTGCGAGAGATGTTCTGCCTGAGAGACCTTCTTGCTGGGCGGCTGGCGTGTTTGCGATCTCTACCGTGAGCAGAACGTTACCGAAAACGATATGTGAAATTGTTCGCGTCTGGTTTTGTGTTTGTGCCTGAGTCCACGAGTAACCTAGAATCCCTACTGCGACTAGGAGGAGCAGAGAGCCAACGATGAGCTTTTTCATTTTTGGCCGCTAGCGCTGATGGTGGAAGTAGTATTGAAACTATCCTTTCTTTGCGCCCAGGTAGAACCCAAGGCCAAAGCTCCCACCTATTGGAAATATCTGGGCTACGAGGGCAAATGAGCTGATTAAGGCGGCCATTGCGCCTGTGAATGAGTTATCAAGGGTTGAAGTAAATGCGTTGTAGTTGACGGTGACTGCTCCAATTGACGCTAGCCAAGTGAGTCCGAGCGCAAACAACGCGGCGACTAACGCTAAAATCTTGAGGAGAATTGCGGCTATCTTCTTCAACCCATACCCGAGGAGGAATCCTAGCGTACCACCCAATCCTATTTGCGCGGCAAGTGCGGTAGCTAAGCTTCCAGTATCCAATGAGCCTTCACGATGATTATCGATTTCGTCGGACCATTAAAGATTCGAAACGACTGCGAGCAAAATCAGGGAGCGGACAGACGAGATTTGAACATGACCGTGACAAATAGGAACTACACTGGCCAGGTGCATGGCCACACTTGGCGGTGTGTTATGGTCGCGATGACTTTACTGTCGGAATGCGAATCGTGAATTTCGAACCTTGGCCGACAACGCTTTCCACATCGACTGAACCATTATGCGCTTCAGTAATCCTCTTTGTGACGGCCAATCCCAGCCCAATTCCCTTGGATTTTGTCGTATACAGGGGGGTCCATATTCTTGCCAAGTTGTCTTTCGAGATGCCTATCCCTGTATCTGTGATTGATATCTCCACGACCTCATTCACACCCCTGCCCTCGATTGTGATCTTACCACCGTTAGGCATGGCGTCCACTGCGTTCTCAACTAAGTTCATGAGTGCTCTCTGCATTTGGTTGACATCGACATTCAGGAAAATCTCTTCAGGCGTGTTCATGACGACTTCGATGTTCTCAGGAATCGTCAGGAGGTTTAACGTATCTTGAATAAACTTCCAGAGTCCGATTGGCTCCAGCTCTAGTTTCAGTTCTCTTGAATATCCTAGTAGGTCACTTATGATCCTATCAGAGTATTTGACTCCAGATTTTATGACCTCAAGCATTTCCCGTTCTTTACTGTCGAAGTTGGGTCCACATTTCTTCTCCAAATAGTAAGTGGCGCCGCCTATGCTTTGAAGCGGATTTCGAAGGTCGTGTCCAACCATTGCTGCAAGTTCTCCAATTGTTGCGAGCCTCTCACTTCTTAGCAGTTTTTCCTGAAGTTTCTTATGCTCAGTTATGTCGCTCCAGTAGCCGACTACTTCGACCTCTCTACCTCCGCGGATTACGTTCGTTTCCTCGCGTATCCAATGGTAAGTTTCGTCTTTGTGGAGAAACCTGTATTCGAAAATGTGATGATTATCCCTCCATAATGATGGAATCTCCTTAAAGTATGCGCGAAGATCGTCTGGGTGTACTCGGCTCATCCAGAACTTCGTATTGCCTAAAAATTTCTCATTTTCGAAACCGGTTATTGCAACCGCGCCGTTGCTAATGTAATTGCATACGAAGTCTGAGTAGTCAGGAATTGGTTTCGCAAGATAGATTGCAGCAGGGTTCATGCCGACAATGTATTCCAGGCGGTCTCTTGCTTCTCGAAGTTGCTCCTCGATCGCCTTGCGTTGCGTTATATTAGAGATGAATCCGAAATAGTAACGGATTTCATCTGTCTTGCTGTACTTGGGTTGGACGAGTAGTTCAACTGGAACTCTTGAACCATCCTTTCTAATGTACTCCTTCTCATATCGAACTGCTTTTCCTGTGCGTCGGATTTTTTCGAGCATCTTCTCTTCGATCGAATGGTATTCGGGTGGAGTTAGTCGGATCCAATTAATTTTTGACTGTTCTTCTTTGGTGTATCCGACTAGCTCGAAGAATGCTGGGTTGCAGTGGCTGACTTTTCCGTCAGGGTAGGCTATGTCGATAGCGATGGAAGCTGATCGTATTATGTCGCCCAGAATTTTCTCCCGCTCGAGGCTTCGCTTGAGTCTTCGAGTTCTATCAGCCACAAGTTTCTCCAGCCTCGTTCGGCTTGGTGTCCTTCGATTGTCTCGTGTGACTGTTCCTGTCTTCTTGTGAGGAGTACTTCTAATTCGTTGACTATTAGTCAACTTTACGGATCATGTACACTTCAGTTTACCGATAAACATAGGTTGCGTTCAGGCTTCAAGTGTTAAATTTGCTTTAGCGTTTGGTTCTCTTCTTGGAGAGGACGGTGAATATGGTTGCGTTTGGTGTGGCTTCATATTTCGAATCTAATGCTAATTGTTGGACATATCGTTTCATCGTTTCCCCTGTAAGCTTCGACCATTCTTTTGAAACTCCATGCCAGATGAGGAAGTGTTCGCCGTCTTCGTCATCGAAGTGAGTAACTGATACTGGCCACGAGTGAATGTATCGAGTCAGCATGTCAATCATAGACCGTAGGGCATTCATGTTGGCTGAAGAGTAGTTGGCGATCGCGGCTTCTTTCAGTAGTGGGAATAAGGATTCGTCGGCTATTGACTGGATCTGTTTGTCAGTAAGTTGATTGAGCATAGAGACGACTAACGGTCTGAAGACCCGAACGAAATCGAAGGGTTCGAATCTTGGTCCAAGTTCAACCCCTCCAGGTAGGCCCACTGATAGAGCTTTTATGATGAGACTGCTGACGGTCATTTTCTTTCTTGCCGCTTCACTCCTGACTGCGCCCTCCAGGTCTTCGGGGGTTCTTAGTGAAATTGTCTTCAATTTCATTCGGCGAGACTGAGTCTTTTGCG
>CAZAGP010000122.1:0-3435 GCA_964484575.1 uncultured Candidatus Bathyarchaeia archaeon
CAACGAATTTAGTTTCTCATATGACCCTTGATCTAGCTCGCGGAGGGCAGCAAGTCCCGCCGCAAGAGTGATTGGATGTGCGTTAAATGTCCCGGCATGAGGGACCTTCGGTCCCTGTGGGGCGGGAAACTTTACGCTCTGATGCGCCATCAACGACATGATCTCATCCAAGCCCCCTACGGCACCAACCGGGAAACCGCCACCGATGATCTTTCCCATTGTGGTGACGTCTGGGCGCACCTTGTAATGTTCCTGGGCTCCTCCCGCGGAAATTCGGAAGCCGGTTATGACCTCGTCGAAGATTAGAACAAGTTCAAACTGATCAGCGAGCTCTCTTAAGAATTTCAGAAAATCCGATTTTGGTGGGACCCCGCGCATTACTGGTTCTATGATTATACAGGCTAATTCCTTAGCGTTCCTCCGCACAATTGATTCAACAGCTTCCAGGTTGTTGAAGGGCAGGATGACCGTGTTCTCGAGAGATTCCGGTGGTAGACCACCCGTATCTGCAGCTGGAGCCCATCGGTTACGGGACGCATCAGGAATGTGAGGATGAACGCTTATGGATGCGAACTCGCCTGTTCCGTGATAACCCCCCCTCAAATTTCGCAATTTTTCTGCGCGCGTTATATGCCCTGGCCAATCGGACCGCGAACATACATGCCTCTGTTCCGGTCACCGTGTATCGAACTTTCTCGAGACCGGGCATACGTCGATTGAGTTCAGCGGCATGAATGATCTCTAATTCTGTAGGAGCTCCGAAGACCGTGCCGTTCTCAATCTGATTCATCACCGCGTTCATTACCGCAGGATGCTTATGGCCTAGAATCAAGGACGTGAAATTGAAACAGTAATCGATTCTCTCATTCCCGTCTACATCCGTGATAGTATCGCCTAATCCTCGAGACGCATATGATGGGTACGGCGAGTAGAAGACTGAGGTTCTCGAGGAGCCGGAAGGCAATAATCGTTCAGCCTTCTGCCAAAGAACTTTGGATCTCTGAGTCTTTTGCAAATACGTATCTAGCACTTTTTCGACAATTGCCTCCTGCAAGGGAATCAAGTCACGCGAAGTACGACTTTGTAAAAGGCTTTTGCTAGACGAAGAAAAATTGGCTGACAATTAGTAAAGACGCTACTGACGTTACGACCTTATCAAGGGCGAGTGAGTGAGCGCGTAGTTTACTCTAATGCTTATCGTAAGATTCCCAATTAAATCGTTTACATCTCTTAATCGTGTAAGACGGCCCGGAATAGAGGCCGAGGCCCCCGGCAAGCGTAAGCGCTCCTTCGTGAGTTGAAAGGATTTCTTCGTAGTCCGGACAATCCTTGCACTCGTTTGGGAAATCCTTGGAGCATTCGAGGAGCCTACTCAAACCTTAACCCACCCCTTCAGCCCAACCATGACCCATAGCCTCTGCTACGATAAGATAATTGTACGATCGGTATGTTGAACTTTACTGAATTACAGTATTTACTCCCCAAGTAGCCTCGAACTACAATTTGATACGTTCCTGTCCAGACTGCTATGACACGTGAGAATTCCGAGAAGAAGATCTCAACCGTGACTCACAAGTTCACGGTTCTTCCGGGTACATGAAAAAGGTCTAGTGTGATTGGTGTAGGGTAAATCGGAATGCGACATAATCGAATTCCGTAATGCCGCTTTAAATTCAATGCTGCGCAGATCAGCATATCTCTCCGAAGAGCAGGAGTGAACGAGTGCAATGCATTCAGCGTCCAAAAAAAGATTGAAGCAGTTATGGAGGAAAAAGATGAATCTGGAAACTAAAGTTAACTTACTCATTAAGAGTAGATTAAGCCGGTTTATGGAAGGCATCCTCTCAAGCGAGGATTTTGAGAAAGCTACTAGACCAGAGCGAAGCTTGGAGAGAGTGAATGGGCAGATCGCCAAGATCGAGAGGTTAAGGCGACTGCAAAGAGGGTTCTACTCAATCTCCATTCAGCATTGAATGATTACACAATCAGGGTACTTTTAGAAATCGAATTCTGTCACATGAATCCTATTCTTAGATTTCGAAAACAAGGAATGCGCCGACTAATTGGGCGACGGAAGCCACAGCGAATATGTAGATCGGTCCGAATGAGGACCAGACGAAGCCGAAGATGAGTGGGGCAACGATTGACCCCAAGTCCTCGAATGATCCGTAGACACCGACGGTAGTTCCCACCATCTCAGTTGGCGCCACATCTGGAATCATTGCAAGCAGGACTGAAGTGCCTGAGAAGCTGATGCCGATTGCAATTGAAACGAGGAATGCTTGGGAAGCGGTTCCGGCAAAGAAGTAAAGGAGAAACAGCCCTGACGATGCAAGTAATCCAACGATAGTTGTTCTTCTTCGTCCGCATCGGTCCGAGATTCGACCAACTATTGGCATGGATACCAGAGTGGCACATGAGACTGAGGCTATCAGGGTGCCAACGGCAATAGTTGACATGTGGATCTGCTGAGCAGCGTAGAGGGGTAGAAATGTGAAGGTTAGCGATGGTCCCATGAAGTAGAACAAGGCTGAAAGGAACAGCATGCGTGCGGGCCGCTTGCGAAGCACCGTCTTAAGGTTCCCGACTAGTTCGTGCTTCACGTTCTCTCGTGTGCGACCATCACGCGGAAACGATGCGAGTATGAAAGCGGCCAAGACGAAAGCTACGATACTTGTAGCAAGAAACGAATAGGTGAAAGCCCAAGTTTGAGCGATATAGGCTCCGAGGACCGGTCCGACAATTCTCCCAAGCATTACTGAAGCCCACCAGAGGCTCGTGTAAAATCCGATCGAACTCTTGGGCGATTCCGTGGAAACATAAGACCGTGTGAGCGGCCCGATCGCAACGATCAGTACCCCTGTACTGAACATTAGGACCGTGAAGAATGGAACTAGCTGGCGAACCGTAAACAGAAGGGAGAGGATGCCGAGTGAAACGGCAGACATCAACATTAGCATATGTCGGTCGACTGTGTCGCTTAAGTTCCCCCAGATCCATTCAGCCACGAACATTCCAAACCATAAAGTCGCGGCCAAAAAACTCCAGCCGACAACCCCAATACCAAGCGACTGAACGTACAATGGCATAACCGGGCCCGTGACAGTTGCGGTTGACGCTATACCGTAGATGAAGAGCGCCAAGTACACCGTAAGCAGGAGTCGAATTTGCGGGTTCAACCGGATCAGGGTTCCAAGTCGAGTTAAGCTAGAGATGTACCGCCTCTAACTCTTCGATAACGCACGTCGAAGATGACCTCATCTAATTTAGCTGCCGTCAAGATCACTACGATGAAAACGAACCAGACATGCTACTTAAAATCCGGAATCAGCCTGTCTGCGGGGTTTTATAGTGTCCTCCTGAATAAATCCTAACTGATTGAGCAGTGGGATTTCGAATGTCAACTGGAAAGTTAGTGAAAGTTCTGTACCTTGG
>CAZAGP010000123.1:0-7954 GCA_964484575.1 uncultured Candidatus Bathyarchaeia archaeon
TTTTGTTAGCGATTTGACTCAGATTTCGATCTACTGCTAATATATGCCATATGTATTATTTTCACTGGGGTTACATCGTGAAAGCGCTTATCTTTCTAGGAGTAGTGCTGGCCGCGTCAATATTAGTCGGTGTCGTTTACGCTACTCCGGTGATGCAACCTGCGCAATATTCTGGCGGATATCCCCCTTACTATTGCGTCTATTATTCAAGCACGATTCCAATGTACTACTATTACTATTACTCCTCACAACCTTGCCCTCCTGCTTTCCATCCGCCAAACCAAACCCCAAGTCGCTGACGTCAAATTACGTTGCATCTGGATCTAATCGTTCGTAAGACCGTCTTCTTCCAATATTCCGGATACCCGTAAAGGTGTGAGGTGCGAGGCCGTGTACGATTTGCTTCGCTGAATCTTGATTCTAGGTCGAGTCGGACGCCCGGTTGTCGTATCCTGCATGCATGAATGTGTGCGGGGCACCGAAGGATGGGATAAAGACCTGTTCGTATGTGACATTTGTGAAGATCTGCCTGCAAAGTCTATCTATCAACTTTCTAAGTCGCTGGTCGTAGGCAAGATCAACTGAGGAGCCAAGGTATTGGCTGCAGCGTCCTTTGCATTTTTCCTTGATGTCGGTGTACAACTTCTTGAGCGCGGCAGGCTTAATCTTTCCAAAAGGTCGCTCTGTAAAGTCGATGATGCAAACGTCAAATTGCTCGTTCACGGAGTGAAGATACTTAGGAGCATCTCCAATCGCTATTCGCACTTTGGGAGAGTTGAAGGCTTGATTTACCCCTTTAACGTACTTTCTGCAAGAGTCGACTACTAATGAGTCAATCTCCACGATAGTTATCTGCGTAATCAAGGGAGCTTGCAAGAGCGATAACGCTGTCTGTCCACTTCCTCCACCGAGCACTATGACGCGTCTCACTCCAGCTTCCTTCGCGGTATTGCAGAGGGCTTCATTAAAGATGGAAGAATCATATGCTGTGTGCTGCACATTGTCATCAAGGAACAGCATCCGGCCGTAAGCGTCATTATCGATTATGTCTATCTTCTGATACTTCGAGTGTCCGGAAAAGTAGAATCTCTTCGCATGATACGCGAGGTGCAAGCCGAGATAAGGTTGGTATATTATGAATTGTGATTTCTCAAAGGATACCTTTCGCCCGATTAAGGACATTTACTTCATTGGGCTGCCTAGAGAATGCCTATATTACATCTCCGGACGCCATTCAAGCCAATGAACCGGCCTCTCTACAATCAACTCGTACCTTACTATGAGCTCATCGAAGGTCGAGATTGGCAGAATGAAATCAACCTGATCAGATCCGTCTTGAGGGAGTATCACTGCAAGTCTTTGATCGACCTTGGATGCGGAACCGGATACCATACTAGGGCTTTGACGAGGCTCGGGTTCCATGTGACTGGAATAGACATTTCAAAGGAGAACATTCGATTCGCAAGGATGAAAGCAAAAGAGAGAAACTTTCACCCTCGTTTCGTGGTCGGCAGTTACTACACATACCGCCCCTCGGAACCATATGACTCTGCTCTCTGCCTAAACTGGTCAATCCCAGTGCAGGACGCAGAAGTGAAACGATTCTTGGACAATACGTATTCTATCCTCCAACCCGGAGGATTGCTCATCTTTGATTTTGAACGAGTATCGCAGATTGTTTGGAGCGATGTTGGGAAACCTATCACTGATATGTGGGATCAGGAAGACAAGTTGATTGTCCGAGTTTCCGTCGGACAAGTATCCGCAAACGTGCTCTATTCGAGAGATGTTTACCTCTTCTATCCGAAATCCCCCAAAGAAGAAAGACCAGATGAACGGTCCAGGTACGAAGCGGCGGATACCCGGGTTCAAATGTACGTTGATCGTTCCTGCGTTCGCTTCTTCTCCGTTAAGGAAATCAGACATTTCGCTCGCCAGTCTGGGTTCAGAGTAGTCCGTAACTTTCTCCAACCAAGAAAGAAGTACACACGCAACTATGTTGTTCTGGAAAAGTTCAGGTGACATAGGCTGCGTTGGATTCACGAGCGAACAAAGATCATGTTCGAGCTTTCTTCGTAAAGGACATTGTAACCCCCAAAGCACATAATCCGAGCGCGTACACTAATAATTCGAATATTGAGATTCCAAAATAGCCCGCGAATGGGATTAGAAAATCAATCAGACCCATTGGGAGCGCAATCAGAGAGTACTTTCTGTTACGCGCGAAAGCTGAAAACAAGCAAAGATATCCCCAACAGAAATGAAATAATAGTGATGATACTCGTTCAAGTATGCTGAATCCGATTAGCGGTAAGGCCTTGAGATTTCTTCTTTTTCTTCTCGTAGTTGTGATGGAGAATAGAATAGGGAAGGCCTACTGGTGATCAGATTCGAATACAATTCTAGGGAAGAAATGCTACCCGAGCTGAGGGTCAGATAGATGGACAGCAAACTGAATATCCCCAGCACTCCCAAGTAGCCCGCGTTCTCCCAAAAGGCCAAACCGAGCCCGTACGCCCCTGCATCTTCACTTCCTAGCTTGCCTCGAGAAACCGCCAATAAAGCCACGTAATATCCGCCTCCAACTTCGAAAATAACAGTCTGAATTCCGAAGTAAACGCCAAGAACCGACAGATTACCGGTGAATGATTCTATCACCGCGTGAAATGTGATTGCTTGAACTATGATTTTACACGCAATCCCTCCCCCATAAGCAAGAAAAGAACAGAGAAAGACCGTGATCGTAAACATGCGTTTGAGATGCCAATAAATCACGAGGCCTGCGCTGAATGAGATCGTGATCAGTGGCTGTAGAAAGTAGATTGCATCAATGTTCTGCATGATGAAGTCTAAGCCAAGACGTATGGATGATTAAGAATAATCATACTATTTGCATCAACAGTCGGGTCCTGATATATTGACAGTCTTCTGCAAAATTCGCACTAGGCTAGAGTCCTTCTTGCCACGAAAAGCAGCACGAACGTGTCCAAGACAGAGAATGCTTATTGAGGGATATTACGCTTCGATAATTCGGAAGAAAAGATATGTCGTATATGTATATTCCCAAACCGCCGGTAGCTTACACTTGCTATGTACCTACCCAGTGCTATATTCCAACTCAATGCACGGTTCCACAACCTCCCGAGGTCTACTATCAGCCACCGCCACAAGCTTACGCGTATCAGCCGCCTCCTGTTCAATGCGTTTACCAGCCTCCGCCAGTCACGTATCAATGTGCTCAACCAGCGCAAGTCTATTACTATCAGCCGCCTGCTGTTAGAGTTCAGTAGGACAACGTAATCTACCGACGCAGAGTCGCCTAGCCTTAGTTGCTAGGGACTATGCCATTTTTCTAATGGCGGTTTTCTATCCCATACTCTTTCATGGCCATACCGGCATTGTGGTTTCGTCAGATGCCTATGTGCCCTCAAGTCGGGGAGATAAATTCCGGGAATAAGCTTCCGGGCCCTGATGAGTCGATGTTTCCGTTGCTTGCGGACAACGAGCGCACATTTTTCACACTTGTATCCCTTCTGTCTACCAGCTGATTTGAGACGTTTATTGCAGCGTGGACATTTCGGGTTACTAAGAATCGTCCATTTTGCCAGACCTAGAACTTCCAGCTTCTCCAGATTAATCGTTAATCCATGCCGGCTGGGGGTTCCGCCATAAACTGTTACTTGATCGCTAGGAATCAATTGCATTATGACGTCTCTCAGGCGACCAGTTGGCTCGTAAGCTGCACAGGTGAACCGTCCTTGCTTCGTTCGAATTGTGAAGAAAGTGTGTCCTCCCATGACCCTCTTCGGCGGCCCATCCACCTTACCGGAGACGACTACAGGAACGTTAGCTCTGACGCGATAACCTTTAGCCGCCTCCAGATGAGCCTCCGTGCCGTGGTTTGTCCGGAAGACTACCCATCGTTCGACTGGTTCACGGATTGTAACCATCTGAAACGCTTTACGAACAATTTCCGGCGTTTCTCCTCGAATGCCTAGAAGGACCGGGTCAGGTCCATGAGGAGTAATGAGAACTCTCCTATTTTCCTCGTCGTAATTGTTAAAGGTCATTGGACGAGTCTTAGCATTCATCCTCTCAACAGATCTTCTGTCTACGCGACGTTGACTTCCACAATTTTCATGTCTCCTATACGCCACCAATTCGAAAGTGTGATCATGATCCAAAGTGTGACCTACCGCTGCCAAAGCTCCGACCAATCCTATACTTGTCCCATATGAAGCCGCCTCAATCCGTAAATTGATCAGCGTCTTCATCGCGTGAGTGACAGGAACAACTTCGCATAGGGCGCGTCTCGCAAGCTCTCGAACTGGTCCTGATGGATCTCCCTTCAGAAACACGGCTGCTGGGTCCGCGTTCTCGTCCCCAATTCGGCCCTCCCTCTCGATTTCGTCCAGGACAATGTGCTTAATTGAATCGTACGAATTATCCGATATGTCAAGCCTGAGAGCAACCGCAGCGTTACCTCTAGTCTTGTATGGAATATTCGGGTTGAGGCGAATTATGTTCGGGTAATCGATGAAAACTGCACCAACTTCGAGTAACCTCTCAACTAGTCGTGCTGCAATGTATGTAGTGCATCCTCCATCGGCCGAATCAGTGTCATCGAAACCGACATGCAGGTGCACGTGTCGTTACCTAGTCGGCAGAGCTAGAACCAGCTGCCGAGTCGTTCTCTATGAACCTTCAACTACTATCATTGTAAGAGTCGATCGTACCTTGTCGAGCCTTCTAATCTTCCACGTCACGACTTCCTTCAGTTTATCCATTGATTCTGCTTCGACCTTTGCCACAATGTCGTAGACTCCGTATACAACGTAGGATTCCTTGACGTTTCCTATCTTTCGCAGCTCACCGACAACCTCGTCTTCCGAGCCTATTTCGGCATTAATCAGGACGAAGGCTAGCGGCATCACAAAACCTCAGTGTGGTTGAATTGGTCGGTAGAACTAAAAAGATTTGCTAAGATAGGTCACTCTCACGTTAACTAACCCCGAACCATTCATCTCCGCAATCTTTACCAGCGTCCGAGCTGCACAATTGTGGGCTAACAACTTGGTTTCACAGGACATTACTCTGAGCTCTATGGAGTTAGCGATACTGGACCATAACTCAGAGTACCTTGGCGTGTCCACGCTACAGCTAATGGAGAATGCTGGACGGTCCGTCGCGGATGAGGTTGAGGCGCGTTTTGGAAAGGGTGTGTCCGTCACTGTTTATGGGGGAACTGGAAGGAACGGTGGTGATGGTATGGTTGCCGCACGTCACCTCGCAGGCCGCGGATTCAAGGTTCGCTTCTTATTGATTGGAGATGAACGGTTAATTTGTGACGCCAGCGTACTGTCAAACTGGTCAGCTCTGAAGGCGATGGATTGGACAGTTAGACTGGAGGCTTATCATGATTCTTCTACCATACCGAAAGCTGATTCTGACGTTATAATTGACGCGATGCTCGGAACAGGAACGCATGGGAGGCTGCGTCAACCGTTTCTGCAAGCAGTTCATGCACTAAACGGCAGCGGAGGGTTCAAGATCGCACTGGACGTTCCGACAGGAATTGATTCGGACACAGGAGAAGTCTTAGGTGAAGCGGTGCGAGCCAATCTCACAGTAACACTCCATGCCCTGAAAAGAGGCTTCAGTAGAAGCAAGCAATACTGGGGGGAAGTTAAACTGGTTGACATAGGTATCCCTCCAGAGGCCGCAATCTACGTAGGTCCCGGCGACGTTGCAGCCGCCTCGAAGGTGAGGCCAGCAGATTCACACAAGGGCCAATACGGCCGGCTTTTGGTGATCGGAGGAAGCGAGATCTACAGTGGCGCCCCCGCATTGGTAGCCTTAGCAGCCTACAGGATCGGGGTCGATCTAGTGAACGTAGCTGCTCCTGAGAAAGCCGCACAAGCAATAGCCTCCTATTCGCCGAGCATCATAACCATCAAACTCCCGGGAAGCAACTTGACAAGACGTCACCTTCGAACACTCGACGAGCACATCCTCAAAGCAACTTCGATCGTTCTCGGACCAGGTTTAGGCTTAGCTCAAGAAACGGTCTCTGCTGTACGCAGAGTAGTGAGCTTCGCAATTAAACGCAAGAAACCCCTGCTAATAGATGCCGACGCGCTCAAAGCGATCGGTAGAGTGAAGAGAAGAGTCTTCGACGAATCGGTCTTGATGACTCCGCACTCGAAGGAATTTGCTTGTCTCTCAGGAAAAGACCCGTCAAACGACCTTATGGCACGAATGAATGACGTCAGAGAGTTAGCTTCGTTGTCAGGCGGCATCATCTTACTCAAAGGGTCAACGGATATTATCTCAGATGGGATTCGTATGAAGCTCAACCGCACGGGTAACCCAGGCATGACCGTTGGCGGAACAGGCGACGTTCTCTCAGGAGTAATCGGTGGATTTATGGCACAAGGATTCGAGCCTTACAAGTCAGCGATAGCAGGAGCCTTCGTAAATGGAGCCGCAGGAGATATGGCAGCCGAAGATCTGGGCCATCACCTAACACCAATGGATCTAATTCAGTTCATCCCGCGAATTCTGACAGACCCAATGAGTTGCAAGATGATTCATGCAAAGCCCAAACATAGTGCCAGAGATGGCTAAGCCACCAGACCTGCAAATCTGCGTTCTCCTCCTTAAACAGGACGACCCCCGCAAATGCACAGCCGCTAAACTTGCAAAGTTCGGTTTTGCAAGAGCCCTCTACACCTTCAGGCAGATTCCAAGACGATCATTACTCCTCAACCCAATAGCCCCACACGCACTATTGCCGAATGACAAGAACATACCCTGCCTAGTCGCAATCGATTGCTCATGGGAAAAGGCCTCATCCCAGTTAAGCCGAGTTTTCCCAGGATTCGCGAGAAAATTACCCACACTGCTGGCAGCAAATCCTACTAATTATGCAAAGAAACATAAGCTATCTTCAGCCGAAGCATTAGCCGCAGCATCCTTCATCATAGGCTACAAAGACGTTGCAGAGAAGCTTCTCTCACTATTCAAATGGGGAGAGACCTTTCTGACGCTAAACAGTGAGCCGCTGGAAGCGTACTCGTCCGCAAAGTCAGAAAAGGAATTGTCAGAGATCGAAACTCAATTCTTCTGAATCACGAAAATCACTGCTCGGAAATCCTATCAGCGTAGCATTTCTAGTTGCCGTGCGAAAGTTCCAAATATTGCTTTAACACAAAGTGACATGTCGAGGTTTACTCTAGTCATCACAGTGACAATGAGTAATCGAGGGTGGCGTGAGAAATGTGGGTGCTCTGTCCAGACGGGATTTACAGACTTGACTGCCTTCTTGAGAATGGAGTACCAAAGAGCAAGGCTGAACTGAAAGTTCGCGGGTCACTGTATCGCCTCTCCATTGAAGGAATCGGCTCTTTTCGAGAACCCAAGACCTTGAAGGAAATCAACGTGATTTTGGCTCGACATGATCTTTGGCCGTTCCGGGCCACAGATGAACAATGCCCACACCATTTGACCTGCTTAGCAAGAATCGGCTTGAACGCGTCCCCATCCACTCAAAATAGCCAAGCTGCAGAGTTAACTGTCTAGTAGATGTCTTCAGTCCTTTCGCACTCATGCGACGAACGTTGTATAAAGCGGCTTAGTTAGCCGTGAATGCCTACCAGAATTATAACAAATGCCCGCAGATTGTTTTCACTAATCTACCTAAGTGATAAGACTAGAAATGGATCTGCATCGATTTCAGTGAGGAAGAAGCTAACACTCGGCGTTGACGACAATCCGATCCAGACTAGGGCACTGGAAACAAGATAAGCAGACTCACTGAGGAAGCAATTCGACTTTCCATCAAGAATTGTTTCATCAACGTGCAAACGACATTATCGACGTCTCACGCTGAAAGCAATCGACTCAAAATCCATCTAGATTAGAGAATAGCGCAAATTGAGGGTTGGCGTGTTGG
>CAZAGP010000124.1:0-5312 GCA_964484575.1 uncultured Candidatus Bathyarchaeia archaeon
TCAGCCGGCCGTCACCGCATCCCAAATCGTAAAGGTTCTCTCCTGGTTTCAGTTCAGCTAGCTCGAGCATCTTCTTTGCCACTTCGAGTGGTGTTTGAACAAATGGTGCCACGCTCAAGAACAACACTCAGCCTAGTCAAGTATACCTTCTTTCCACTTCAGACCTTTCGTTCTTAGTTTTCGTAGCAACTGGGAAGCTCTTCTCCTTCTTGCCAGTCCACTTAACGTCCTCCTCCAAAAATCGAACGCAGACGTTCTTGAACTCCTCATAAATCTCCTTCAGCTCTTGCTCGGCAAAAGTGTCCATGAAAGTGGGGTTTCTCAGCCAGCTATCCCACCCTCTAACACTTTCGAAAAGTGAAGAATTCATCTTGATCAATGCTGCATAGAGCCCTAGACGATCCAATGGAGCGAGTTTCTTAATTTCCTCAAGAGCCTTCGCTCTCTCTTCAGCCCAAGACAAATTTGCTCAGACACCTGTGTCGTGACGTCGCAGTAAATCTAACCGGAATTAAAACTTCACTTAACTCCCAAAACTAATCAGCATGTGACACACTCTTGGAATTGAGGAGCAACTTTGGAGCGAATTGAACCGCAGGTAATCAAAATCGCGGAGACAGGTCTATGCTTTGAAGGCGTACAACAGATGACTGAATTCTACGGTGCTCGGGAGTGGCTGAAAAGATCAAGAGAGCTTCAGCCTAATGATTCCGAGTTTCTAATTGAGCTTTCAGGACGCGCATGTTACAAGAGTTTTGGACCAGGATTGAACCCTAACGTGAGCAAAGTTCGAGATAATCCTCGAGAGTATATAACGAACGTCCTTGCGAAGGCGGATGGGAGTATACTTGAACATGCGTCTGTCACCTTCGCTTTTCTGAACGTGAGTCGAATTTTCACTCATGAGCTAGTTAGACATCGAGCTGGAACCGCCATCAGCCAGGAGAGTTTAAGATATGTAAGACCACGCGAAATCGGCGTCTGGGTGCCTCCTGATGTCGCGTCAGCATCGAGGGAGTTTGAGGAAGCGATCGAAGAGATCGCGAAGAGATATCGTGGAATTGAAGATAAGTTCGATTGGGAAAAGATGAGTTTTGAGCAGAAGAAACGTGTAACGTCGGCTCTCAGACGAATCCTTCCCGACGGGATAGCGACTAACCTCATCTGGACGGCTAATCATAGAACTCTACGTTGGGTAATCGAGATGAGAACTGACCCGGCTGCGGAGATTGAAATACGTAAAGTGTTTGGAAAAGTTGCAGACATCTGCATCAAAGATTATCCCCTCTTGTACGCAGACTTTACTCGGAAGGAACTTTCGGATGGAACATTTCAGTATGTTCCGCAATATTCCAAGGTGTGATATGTGGAAGTGTTGAAGATTGACAGAACACTTTTGGAGAACATCAATCTCGAAGGTTGAGCCGAACAAAATCCTAGTGCGCGGATACGACCTTACTCGGCTTGTTGGCAGGTACAGCTATGCGGATTTAACCTACCTTCTGTGGCGCGGAGAACTCCCGTCACAGTCATATTCTAGAATGATGGATGCTTTGTTAACGTCCTGTCTAGAGCATAGCCTCAATTCGCCTTCCGTTGACGCCACAGTGTTTGTCGCATCCTCAGGAGTTCCCCTACAAGCGTCAGTTTCAGCGGGCGTAGCTGCCATGGGTGAATGGCATGGAGGAGCCATTGAGGAGGCTGCGAAGATGCTTCAAGAAGGAATCGCAACGAAGAAGAAAACGTTACGGGAAGTGGCTAATGCGATCTTGACAAACTGGAAGAATGTGGGGAAGAGACTTCCTGGCTACGGACACCCCACCCATACCGACGACCCACGCACGAAAAGGTTACTGGAGATAGCTGACGAAACGAAAGTGTCCGCTCAGCATGTCAACCTCGCACTTGAAATCTCGTCACTAACCAGCAAGGTCTACGGTAAAGCTTTGATTCTAAACGTTGATGGTTGCATCGCTGCAATAATCTCGGATATGGGATTCGACTGGAGATTAGGTAAAGGATTCTTCATCATAAGCCGTACCCCCGGGCTGATAGCCCATGCTTATGAGCAAACGTACTTTGAAAAACCCTACAAGTCGCCTGACTGGAGGGAAATTGAGTATACCGGATTAGCGGAACGTGAAGTACCTGAACCTTAGCAAGGCTACTGTTCTTTCTGCATGATTCGGACTTCACACTTCGCTAGTTTCTTGAATTCTTCAGCGTCCTTGGCGCTTCCAACTATAGAGGCGTAGTGCATCGGAATAGCGATCGTCGGTTTGATAGAGGAAGCAGCTTCCGCGGCTTCCTTCGCAGTCATAACGTACGTGCCAGACACTGGCAGTAAGGCAATGTCAGGCATCATGTCCCGCATTTCAGGAATATGATCCGTGTCAGCGGCGTGGTAAATTCGCACACCTTTCACAGTCACGATGAAACCTAACTTCCCATCCTCCTTAGGATGGAAAAATTTTCCAGGTTCTCTGAATTTGTTAGTATTATACGCATGAACAGCTTCGACGGTAACGCCGTCAAACGCTAATTTGTCACCGGGCTTCGCAATCTTTAGTTCCTTCACGCGCAGTTTCGATAGCTTGTTCTTCGACTGCGCGTGACCCACGATCACAGTCTTACCGGTGACCACTTTTTTGAGATCGTCAATGCTACAATGATCATCATGCTCGTGACTGATCAGAACCAAGTCAGCGTCTGCACCACTCTGAATTTCGTACGGATCGATGTAGATAACTTGTCCATCTTCGATCCTGAACCCGTCATGACCCAACCAAGTCAACTTCACACCCTTATACTCGAACATCGTTCACTACCCAAGAGATACGGAGCATCTGTACTTTATTTAAAGCGACCGTAGAGTTATTCCAGGCTCAACATTTGCAGCAGCAAGGCTTCTCGCTTCTGTCAAAGAGAATTCAGGAGACGTTAGCGGAAGCAGGAATGAGTCGTCCAACTGCTCCGCAGTCGGCTGCAATTCCTCAAATCCTGTCGGGCAAGAATGTTCTTCTGATCGCCCCTACGGGTTCTGGAAAGACTGAAGCTGTGCTTCTTCCGATTTTCGATCTTCTTATGAGAATCCCGCAGCGGCATGGAATTTCCGTCATCTACATCACGCCACTTCGAGCATTGAATAGGGACCTACTCAACCGAATGAAGAACTGGAGTTCCAAACTCGGTTTCTCAGTAGAAGTAAGGCATGGGGATACGCCAACCAAAGAACGGAGAAAACAATCGCTAATACCGCCGGACCTGCTCGTTACGACCCCTGAAACACTGCAGGCAATTTTACCTGGAAAACGCATCCGGACCCATCTGAAGCAAGTTCGATGGGTCATTATTGACGAGGTACACCAGCTTGCACGCGACCGTCGAGGAGTGCAGCTAACGGTCGCTCTGGAGAGACTTAGGAAAGTTACGGACCACGAATTTCAGAGAATCGGGCTCTCAGCAACAGTCGGTAATCCTGATGAAATCGCTACATTCATCGCGGGTAATAGGAATATTCAGATTATTCACGTCTCGCCACCGAAAGAAGCAGAATATTTCGTGGAGTATCCTTACCCAACGGATGAGGATAACATAACCTCACAAAAACTTCTCACCGCGCCTGAGGCCGCAGCCCGATTGAACAGGATATGGGAACTCGTCGAAGCTCATGATTCCGCCCTAATATTCGTGAACAGCCGCACGAACGCGGAAATGATAGGATCAAGATTTCACCAGCTGAAACGGAATGTTGGAGTCCACCATGGCTCTCTGCCTAAAGATGAAAGAGTACGTGTCGAAGACGCCTTCAAGGCCGGTCGACTAAAAGCGCTAGTATGCACGTCGACATTAGAACTCGGGATAGATATTGGAAACGTTGATCTTACAATTCAATATATGTCTCCGAGACAGGTATCGACTCTTATTCAGCGAGTCGGACGCTCTGGCCACAGACTCGACAGAATCTCCAAAGGGACAATCGTAGCAGTTTCAACTGACGATCTACTGGAATCTATCGCAACCATTTTCGATGCTCAAGAAAAACGGCTTGAGCCTGTGAAAATCCACAAGAACGCTTTAGATGTTCTGGCGCATCAAATCGCTGGCGTCATTCTAGAATCAGAGGGCGCTGTAATCCCGGATGACATCTTTGCGCTTATCACGCGAGCATACCCATTCCGTGAATTATCAAGAGGCGATTTCAATAATGTTCTGATATTCCTAGAGAAGCTAAGATACGTTAACCTCGATAAAACATTGACACGCAGTTCGCGTACCCGACAATACTACTTCGAAAACCTCTCAATGATACCGGACGAACGTAGGTACCAGGTGATCGACGTTTCCACTCAACAATCCATAGGCATCCTAGGAGAAGAGTTCATGATTCTCAAGGCACGAAAAGGAGTACGATTCATCATCAAAGGTAAGGTTTGGGAAATCCAGCAAATCACCGACGACGCGAGAGTCTACGTCATACCAGTTGAGGACCCGACAGCTGCCATACCAGGGTGGGATGGAGAACTCTTACCATTGCCATTTGGTGTCGCGCAACGTGTTGGTAGTCTGCGATCGGACCTTGACTCTCTCTCCCAGAATGATAGGACAGCCACTATCAACAAGCTGAAGAAATCGTGGCCAACTGAACGTTACGGTATAAGAAGGATAGTGGAAGAGATATCCGAACAAAAGGCAATGGGAGCTCCCCTAGCGACAGATCGGAGGATCATCCTAGAAGCGTTCGATAGATATCTAATTGTACACTCATGCTTTGGAGACGCCGTAAACAATACGTTAGGAGAAATCTGTGAAGAACTTCTCTCAAGAAAAGGATTAGTCAGAAACTGGTGGGCTGACGGGTACAGAATCTTACTTGAATTAACATCAAGCACCGATGACATTTCAATTGCTGAAGTTAAAGAAACAATCTTTGGAATCGAAGATGGTGAACTTGAAGGCGTACTGAAAGGCGTTCTCCACCGACACTTCCCATTCGGCTATTACATGAAATTCATCGCGGAAAGATTTGGAGCACTCAAACGAGGCATAACCTACTCAGGAGACAATCTGAGAGAACTCGCCCTAAGATTCCGCATGACACCGATTTATGATGAAACAATCCGTGAAGCCCTTCTACTACACGTAGATTATCCGCGCGTGAGAGATATCTACAGATCATTGCGCGAGAGATCCATTGAACTCTTAATCTTCAAAGCAAAAGAGCATCCAACCCCCTTCGCGTACCACTTACTCAACAAGCACGTTGACGTGCCAGAGCTGATCGCTCCCGAAACTATTGAGAAGGACACGAT
>CAZAGP010000125.1:0-3050 GCA_964484575.1 uncultured Candidatus Bathyarchaeia archaeon
CGTCCCACCCGGTGGGTAACCGCTAACTGCCTCTGCCTCATCGAAGCCGAGCAATTGTATGTTACGAGTTCCGATGACCTTAGCCGCATTCTGCAAGTTCACCTTCCGATCACCCGCAACTATGAGAAGGGCAAACCGACCATCAGCCGTCCTACAAACCAGATTCTTCGTAATCTTATTCAATTCGATGCCTGTAGCACGTGATGCATCTGCCGTGTGAACTGTTTCAGGTTTATCGAGGAAACGATACCAGACGCCAGCATTCTTCAAGTACGTTTCCAAATCCATGAAATTTCAATCCTGCCGAACACTAACGTGATGCGTATTTACCCGCTTCGGCCTTGACGAATTACCCAGACAGGCTCTGAATAAGCAGGGATTGATAATTCACATCTTCAACGGGCGGTCTAAGCCGCTTTCCTTCGAAGGCCGGACAGGACAAGCAATAATCCGGCGAGTAGAATCAGCGTCCATTCGGTTATGTACGCGGTTATGAAGGAGTAGTCGGTGGCTCCCCGAGCTATCATCCCTTGTAGATTAATGCCCACACCATAACTCACACCAGTCAAACCAGCCAACATAAGCAAGACACCGATTGAAATTGTAATCTTATCCATCTAATCTCAATTATTTTGCGATTCGCCGGTGAATATTTACAGATTACTCTGAAACACTTTGATTCTCAATAAGCTTGAGAGAAAGAGAATCAAATTAGTAGGCGATTAGCCTTCAAAACGATTTTCTGGTCAAGTTCGACTTGAGGTCGTCTAAGAACAAGGTCGACATGTATCGGCGCCTTATTTTCACCGCCAAGTTGTCTATTCTCCCCTAATGCTATGTGGGCTGTGCCCATAACTGCCTCGTCTTCTATTATTGATCCACAGAACTTAGCCAGAGGGTTCAATCCGAAACCGAATTCGCCTATCCGATAAGAGTTCTCGTTTCCTGTGCGTTTCAGTATGGTGCTAAGCTGCATTGCTTGCTTCCCTCCACGAATCCCGCATGCAGCGCCATCACGAATATCTATCGTAATCGGCGCCTTGAGGATACCCGTTACTGATGTGCTTCCATCTACGACGATTCGCCCTTGAGCAGAATTCTCAACGGGGGCCACATAGGCTTCGATATCCGGAACCCCCTCCGCGTCGCCCGGCTTCCGGCACAAGCCGGTAATAGCGTGTCCTTGCCTGCCGACAACGCTGAATTCAACATCCGTGCCGGCAGCTGATGAGACTCGAACGAGCGATGCGCCTGTGAGTCTTCCCGCAACTCTCTCCACCAGTTTCTCTTGCTTCCTAAAATCAGCAAGCATAGCATCCGATGCCAATGTCGAGGGGGTCGCTCCCGCCATTGAGAGGAACTTAGCTCCTGCATTGCAGGCACTTAGTCGGGCTCTAGTGTAAAACATGGTCATACTCGTTGCACAGATCACTACATCACTCACCCTCATTGCTGCAGC
Organism: uncultured Candidatus Bathyarchaeia archaeon; assembly: GCA_964484575.1. GTDB lineage: Archaea > Thermoproteota > Bathyarchaeia > 40CM-2-53-6 > 40CM-2-53-6 > FEN-987. The sequence goes on from CAZAGP010000125.1 coordinate 1,460, forward strand.
GACGTTTGAAGGCGGTTCCTCACCAGGGTACGCTCTAGGCTCAATTAGGGCAATTTCTAGGTTCAGACGAAGCCGATTGGCAGCATTCATAAAGATTCTACTTAATTCATACCCGTTCGATGTATCCAGAACCACAAGCACTTCATCGTCACGCGTAGCGCGAGCGCACACCTTCAGAAGCCTTAGTGCACCTCTCATAACATTAGACAACGACTCACTCTTCAGGATGGCAACTTGCCGTCTCTAATCCTCAGAAAATGTGAGGGTGTTGTTAACATTTTCCTAGGGACTGCGAGATGGAGTGTAACGCAAAGAATTTCGACGCACTCATGTGAATATAACTGAAATCGTGTAGAAAGCGTGCGGTTAATCTTTGGAGGGAGTATGACTCATACATATGTTGGTGGACCGGGCGGGATTTGAACCCGCGACCATACGGGACGATTTTGTCTTTCGGCATTGCGGGCAATTAAAGCATGCCAAGCGGACGATTTAGTCGCATCGAATAGCGTGGGATGCTCATACCAGGCTGATCTACCGGCCCACCGTGCTTTGCTCCTTGGTTTTCGCCTAAAAACCTTCGTACCGAACAACTCTCCGAATAACGGTTCTCTGCCGACGCGAACAAACAGAACATGGAAATTCGAAATTATGAATGAGAGAATTCCGTGAGAGCGATTAGAACGCGTTAGAGACGAGGAAAAGTCTTAATTCAATGCGACCAGCACAGCAGTCCGAAGTGCCGAGGTAGCTCAGCCTGGGAGAGCACCCGACTGCGTAGGGTGAAGCTGAAGACCGGGTTGACTACGTAATTCGTAGGCCAAATCGCGGATTCAAATCCCGCCCTCGGCACCATTTTCATTTTCTATTTGACCTCTTGACTCTCAATTCCCGCAGCTCAGACAGGACGAACTTTGATAATGGGGAGTCATGCACTTACGCAATAGATTCTGACTAGATGCATATGAAGAGCGAAATGTAGGGTTCGAAGATACTGTTCGAGTCAGATTCGCTCTTATTTCACTCCTCGCCCTATGGAGCACGACTATGTTCACTATCCTGTTAATCCTTCGCCGAAGAGCACAAAGACAAGTCAAGGATTAGCATCTAGGCGTCTTTGCGTCCGCATGTCTCGACCGTGCAGTGGACGACTATTGGGCATAGTTGTATATGGGCATGTAAACTACGTGCGGGGGCAGTTGAGAATTTGCCTCCAGTATTTGGATAATCTCTTTTGTTTTCTTAACCCTAGCTCATGAATGGTGCATCGGGTTGAAAATAATGTTCACTGCAGTCTTGATCATCATCATACTCGCGGTTCCTATTGGGGTTGGCGCGCTTTATACTCCGCGAAGCTCAGGAGTGCCCATAGGGCAGGCGCTGCTAATTTCCTCACTGAATGAGACGTTGACGATGGGATATTACCAAAACGATGTTGTCTACTACTTGCAGCGAGTCGGGTATAATATCACAACTGTTGCAGACAGCGCAGTGACAGTTGATTTCATACTCCACAACCTAAACAACTATAGTGTTGTAATTTGGCGTACTAACAGCTTCACGTGGGTACACACGACTTACTGGTATATCG
>CAZAGP010000126.1:0-3100 GCA_964484575.1 uncultured Candidatus Bathyarchaeia archaeon
CAGGAATGCGAAAGGTAGGTAATCCTCATAATAGGCGCTTCGTCCGAGTAAGCCAAGTGTGAAAGTGTTTGGCTCAGAAAGCGGACGTAGTCGTCATAGGGGGCGGCCCAGGAGGATACGTTGCAGCAATCAGGCTCGGCCAGCTTGGAAAAGATACAGTTCTTGTTGAGAAGGAAAATCTTGGCGGCGTCTGCCTAAACATCGGATGCATCCCCTCAAAAGCTCTCATTCGCGTCGCGAAGTTGAAGAACCGAGTTGAAGCCGCGAAGCAAATAGGCTTGGAAGTGTCCGGCGTCACTGTCGATATGGGGAAAGTGCAGGCGTGGAAGGAGGGCGTTGTCAGTCGACTCGTCTCAGGGGTTGAATACCTCTGCAAGAACAATCATGTACGAATTATCAAGGGCGACGCGAAATTCAACGGCCCTAACATCATCGAGGTGAAATCCGCCTCAGGAACTGAAACTATTGAGACCAAGAACACTGTAATAGCCACAGGAACCCGCCCGATGGAAATTCCAGGCTTCAAGTTCAACGGCACAACCGTAGTTACGACTACAGAGATGCTCTCATTACGTCAAGTACCGAAAAACCTGGTTGTCGTAGGCGCCGGAGTATCCGGCCTTGAGATGGCAACAATGTACGCTCAGCTCGGAAGCAAGGTGACCGTAATCGAACTACTCGAACAGTTACTGCCAGGCGTCGTCATGGACGCTGAAATCGTCAAAATCGTTGAACGGGCATTTAGAAAACTCGGCATCGAATACCATGTGAAATCAAGAGCTAAAGAGTACCGGGATGGAAAGGTATTCGCCAATCTTGAAGACGGAAAAGAGACCGAGTTCCCATGCGACCTCGTACTCGTCTCCGTCGGGAGACGCCCCAACAGCGATCAGCTGGACCTGGACAAAGCAGGAGTTAAGACAGATCACGGCTGGGTTCAGGTGAACAAGAAACTTCAGACTAACGTGCCGGGAATCTACGCAATCGGCGACGTGACGGGTCCCCCACTATTCGCACACAAGGCCTCAAAGGACGGAGTAGTGGCCGCGGAAGTTATTGCAGGCATGAGCAGTGAAGCAGATTACCGAGGAGTAGCCTGGGCGATTTTCACAGATCCTGAAATAGCCTCAGTCGGGCTTACAGAAGCGCAGGCCAAGGAGAAAGGATACGACTCAATCGTCGGAAAATTCCCATTCACCGCACTAGGCAGAGCCTTACTCTCCGGAGAAAGCGAAGGCTTCGTGAAAATTGTCGCCGACAAGGAATCAGAACTAATCCTAGGCGTACACATCATCGGGCCTGAAGCATCAGACTTGATCAGCGAAGCAGCACTAGCCGTGGAGATGGGTGCAACCCTTGAAGATATTGGGTTCACCATTCACCCGCACCCAACACTTCCAGAAGCGATTATGGAAGCTGCCGAGGCTGCGAAAGGAAAAGCAATCCACATACTGCAAAAGTGAAACCGAGCATCCTACCTTACTCGTTCAGCCTCGCCTCGCCTCGGCGGAGGCTTAACCCCAACGTTCCGCGCCAGTTTCCGAACCTCGTTTTCATCCATCCAATCCACCCTCAAGTATTCGAAGATCTCAAAATCTGACATTCCCAACCTACGGGCTTCAGTGACAGCACGCCTGTACGCCTCTAACTCAGTAGGCCGATCATGATATTCGAAGGTCTCATCGAACAAGGCTTTACCCTCCCGGTACTGTTTCACGTGAACCAATTCGTGAACTACATCCAGATACTTGCTAACAGGATCACCGTTCTTCAGGTAGTAAGCGCTCACGATTAGATGCCCGTCTTCGTCGCTCACACCCATATAGCCGAACTTGGAGCTGAAGAATTCAACCTTAAGTTCAGAGAGCACTTTAGCTGTCTCTTCCCCGAAGATTTCCCTAACGGCAGGCACCTTCTCGAAGCCCTTGAAGTACTGCGTGAAATTCTGCATAGCGATTGGCACAAACTCAGGGATCAGCACATCTGGCAGCATAAATTTCTTCGAAGCCTCTCTCATCCGTCTCACTGAACTTGCAGGATTAGTTCTGCTTTCGCCCTATCGATACTGACGAACTATTTATGCATCAGGTACAACAAGACATAAACTCGTCAGCACCAATTCTCTTCTCGGGTTGAACGGTTCATGGTTGGAACCAAGAAGTTGGCGGAGGAAATTCTCATCTTCTTCCACGAAGCTGACAACCGCGGCCGACTCAATGTTACAGTTACCTCACTCTACAAAGCGTTTGAAGAGAAAGCCTCATACGATGTGCTGCAACGAGCCATCTCCTTCCTGGTTGAGAGGGATCTGATCGCGCCGCTCAGCTACACTCTCACAGCCAAAGGCAGACGAGAACACAGCCTGAAACGGAAAAACTGACAGAGTGAATAATCGGGAATTGATGACGGGAAATCTCCTGGACCTAGGACTCCGCGAATACAACGAAGTCTGGGACCTACAACGCAAACTGCTCACTCAACGCGCTAACCATCAAATCCCGGACACACTAATCCTAGTTGAGCACCCGCACGTCTTCACAGTTGGCAAAGCAGCGGATGATGAGGTTCCCAGGTTGATTGAGGGTGTTCCCGTCGTTAAAGTGGAGAGGGGAGGCCAATGGACGTATCATGGCCCCGGCCAACTCGTAGGTTACCCCATTCTAGACCTAAACGTGAGAAACCGGGACATACACAACTTCCTATGGAGCATTGAGGAAACAATCATCCAAACACTTGACGAATTCAGCATCAAAGCTGGACGGGTGGAAGGTAAAGGCAAAACAGGCGTGTGGGTGGGAAAAAGGAAGATCGCCTCAATAGGCGCAGCGGTAAGAAACTGGATAACGTTTCATGGTTTCGCGTTGAACGTGAACCCTGAAATGAAATACTTCTCCATGATAGAACCATGCGGGATGCCCAGCTCAACAATGACCTCCATGGAGCAGTGTCTTAATCGTGAAATAGAGTTCGATAGGGTCAAAGAGGCCATTATTCTAAGATTCGGGCACGTGTTCCAGTTAGAGCTGACTCCGCAAGCGGTACAGGTTTAATGGTCCATAATTATTAGTAAAGCTGGAAACTAAAATGCCAACCTTCGAAT
>CAZAGP010000127.1:0-3017 GCA_964484575.1 uncultured Candidatus Bathyarchaeia archaeon
CCCCATTTCGCGATCAGGAAGTATGAAGGAATAAGCATGAGCTCGAAAAAGAGGTAGAACTCAATCAGGTCGGTAGCGAGGACAGCCCCCATCATGCCGATCGAGTATAGGAGCAGAAGTGAGTAGTAGAGGGCGAATTGAGCCTTGTCTTCGCCAATTGAGTGAGCCATGTATGACATTGAATATAGCGATATTAACGCACAGAGAAGTGCTATAGTAAAAAGAATGGGAATGCTTAGGCCGTCAGCGTTTAAACCGAATAGCCCTATCGGGCGCCAGACATAGTATTCAACCGCTCCTCCGTTGAGCCCCACGGACAACGTTATGACTGCAGAGTATGCGAGGGGGAAGAAGGAAATCCATCCAACGTGTCTTCCCCACCTTAACCCAGCGAAATAGGTGATAAAAACGAACGTAAGGGGGACCAGAAGAATTTGAAGGAGCTGCATCATCATTAGCTCACCCTTTTAATTTGTTGAGTTTTCTGACGTCGACGGTGGAATTCAGCCTAAATGCGACTAAGATAAGTGCTAAACCTACAGCAGCCTCCATAGCTGCAGTTGCTATTGAATAGAACACAATGATCTGGCCGGAAACTTGAGGAGGATTCATGTAGCGTGCGAACGCAGCAAAGTTCAGGTTAGCTGCGTTAACAATTATTTCCACGGCAAAGAGAAGTCGGATTGCGTTTCTTTTGGCGGTTAAACCAAATATTCCAATGCCAAGTAGAGCCGCAGAGACTACCAGATAACCAGTCAAGCCGACCATTTAGCGTTCCACCTTCGCCAGTATCAAGGCTCCAAGCAATGAAGCTGAAAGCAACAGTGCAAGAATGATCAATGGAACTTGATATTGTAGCGTTAGGGCCGGACCCAGATCAGATATTGTGATGTTGGACTCAGGCGCCTCTGAAGGTAGATTGGTTCCTGCCAGTGCCACAACTCCAGAAATTGCGAGGGCAAGGAGACCGGCGAGCCATAGGCCCATAGATCCTTCTGGGTTAATTGCTGCCGGATTCATTTCTTGCTCTTGTTCGCGATGAACTAGCATGATGGTGAAGAGTATTAACACAACGACAGCTCCGACGTAAATTGAAATTTGGAGCATGGCCAAATATGGGGCTCCAAGTAGCGTAAAGAAACCCGCGACTCCTATGAAGCTAATTGCGAGAGCAATCGCGCCATAGATTAGTTCCTTCGCCTGCAACGCGACTATCGCTCCGATAATGGTAACGGCTGTAAGAACAATGAACGATATGTCTGAGGGGATCGTTAACGTGACCATTCTTAGATCCCCCACGGCGTCAATAGACCTGAATTTATGAGAATTATGGTCAGGAAAATGTTGCCAAGTGCTATTACGAGTAGCCGAGTCCAGCCTATCTTGATTAACATGTCTACACGAATCCTCGGGTACACTCCTCTAGGTATTATGATGAACGTAGCCACAATCAGGGTTTTAATGATGAACCAAACTGGTTGTGGGAGGAAGGATGGACCCCACCATCCGCCAAGGAACAGAACGGTAACGAGTGATGACATAAGGTAAAGTTTCATGTACAATCCCATGAAGATCAACATGAAAATGGCCCCACTTGATTCCGTGTACCAACCTGCGACGAGTTCAGGTTCGGCCTCTGGAAGATCGAAGGGCAGACGCTCCAATTCAGCCATAATTGTAATGAAAAAGACTACGAAGGAGAAAAAAGCCGGGACGATGAACCAAATCTTCTCTTGAGCGTTGACGATCTCAACTAAATTAAGGGACCCGGCTAGAAGGACAACGCTCAAAGTGGACATCCACATAGGAATCTCATAGACTACTTGTTGGAATAGTGACCTGACTCCCCCTAGGAATGGGTACTTACTGTTGCTCGCCCATGCGAAAATCAAAATCATGGACGGAAAGAGCGACGTCATGGCAAATACGAAAACCAGGCCCACGTCAAGATTTGCTATGACCCAGTGCTGACCAAAAGGCACTACGGCGAAAGGCACCGCTGACAAGATGACGAGAATCAGCGGGATTCCTAGGAATAACGGTTTGCTTGCTTTGTACGGAATCATCACTTCCTTAAAGATTAGCTTCACCCCATCCGCTAGGGGTTGAAGAAGCCCGCCTGGTCCCCCTGCGTATAGGGGGCCGATTCTAAGCTGAATTCGCGCAAGTAGTTTTCGTTCGTACCAAGTGAGGAAGATGACGATAACCGTAAGGTGGATGAACCCCGGGAAAATGATGATCGTAATAAACGTGTGCGATGTGACGATTCTTAAAATTAGTGCAACGAGTTCCGCTAGTGTGGTTGGCGGGAATACTACCAATCACCAGTTCTCCTTATTCAACGCCAATCGTAACGCGTTCGCCAGCGCAGCTCCAATTAAGACTATGAATAGGATCATGAAAGTTGATGAGCTAATCGGCAATTTGGCGAAGCTGATTGCCCAGGCGAACAGGAACATGCCAACAACGTCGAATACCACGAACATGAGAAGGTATGAGTAATATTGCATCACTAGGCGGTGTCTTGCCTCACCCTGAGGGACCTGTCCCGATTCGAATGGCATATCGCGAAATGGATCGGCTCTCCATCTCGACCAGAAGATCGGAAGGGTCAGCATGGGGGCAGTTAGAATGATCATGATTACCGCCCAGATGATTATCGCTAACCAAGGGTTAAGTGGCATAATAGTCCCAACTAGAGACCCTGAACGAGTTTGAGTCTAAAATTCACTGAATATAAATCATACTCCAGCTAGAAGTGAAGTTTGGAAACATTAGCAGTTATTCTCTTAAGCAACAAAGGAATCTTGGACTGTGTCGTCTGACAGTGTTAACTTTGTGGAAGTCGGCAGGCACAACCCATTTTTGGTGTTCGAAGTGTAATAAGCAAGTTCCTGCAGAATCGGAACTCATCTTCAAGTCTGGAAGAGTTCTTTGGAAGTGGAAATGCAGTGGCTGTGGCACTGACTATGAGACCGAGGCATGATCAGTAGGTTCGCTCTAACGCATAATCAGCG
>CAZAGP010000128.1:0-4331 GCA_964484575.1 uncultured Candidatus Bathyarchaeia archaeon
ACTGGAAAGAACGCGCTGGTTGTTGACGACGTGTCAGACACAGGTGAAAGCTTGAAAGTCGCTCTTGAGCACCTTGTGAAGATGGGGGCAAATTCCGTCAAGACGGTCACGATCTACTACAAACCTCATAGCGTATTCAAACCCGACTACTACGCAGACGTGACAAGCGATTGGATAATTTTCCCTTGGGAGCGTTTGGAGACGACGAAACTTCTGCTCGATGAGGCGAAAGTGGGTGGGCGCGACGTCGAGTCAGTTCGTGTGATTCTCAGAAAATGCAATTTCAGCGATAGCACAATTGACAGCCTCTTCCAACTTGCAAATGGCGAATCCTAGTTGCTTTTCGAGTTACTGGACAGAAAAGTCTGGATCTCAGCATTCCAAGGAACCGTAGATCCTGCTCAGCTTGCAAACGTTCAAGCTCAGTTTCCCGACGTTACCGTTCAGTTGTTCGATTTGGACAGCGTTGCAGGCTCACGTCACTTGTTGTTAGCTACTTTCAATGCGTTGAAGTCGTATGAGTCTAAGCGCCGAATCTCTCGATCCCTAGGGATGGAGGTTCTCCTGTTCATCTCGGGAACACGGCAAATATCTGAGGCCATCAAGCGAGTTGGGATTACCCCGAAAACAACTCAGACAGCAGTTCTATGCGTGTTGCCTGCGGCAACCGAGCATCTCAAAGTCGCAGATTCCCTTGCTGAAATATTCAGAGGGAGGGATGATGATTCACTTTTGGATAAGTGGACAAGCCTACGGCGGTCTAGAGTAGTGAGAGTATTCGGAATTGGCGATAAAGAATTGAAGGCAGCGTTGCGAGACGGTGAAGTGACGGACAAAGCTCTCGAGAGGCTTGCAATTGAAAGATCCGCAATGCTCACTATTGCGAAGTGACTACTGACGCCTCTTCTCTTTTTCGATAGACAGTACCTCGTTCGGTTGAATGAGCGCCAAACCCGCTAATTCACCAATGATCTCAATCATTAGGATCTTTTCCGGAGTTGCAAGGCTTACTGGCCGATCAATTCGCTTGGCGACCGCGTCAATGACGGACTTACTTGACATGGGCGTGTGGCGTTTTTCAACAGTCACTCTAAACTTCTCCTTCGCAGCGATGCCTTTAGCAATAGTGACGGCTGCGTCCTCGATCTCTGTGAGCTGCGCGGGCACAACCTGCTGGATGGGAACGATCTTCAATGTGTACTTGAACTCCCAGGGCCTTTCCTTGTAGAGTTGACGTAAACCATGTACGGTTTGGATAGGGTCCATCTTTGTTTTGGCCACTACGAGTCCAATTACGGAGGTTGTTTCAATGTTTGAACCTCGATCTCCAACTTCGCCGAGAAGATACCACATCTCGCTGCAAGTGTTCCTCTCGTTTCCTCTACTTGTAGAGATGACCAGGTTGAATTCTGTTAGCAAACGAAACGTTCCTGTCTCTTTCCGTCGCAGTTTAATAGCGCTATCTTACCCGCCCCTTCTAAGACAGCCTAGGAGTGCCTCACGCGAGATGGGTCCTTCGCGGATGAGAGTGAAGTTGCTGCTCAAATCGATGACGGTTGACGCAACAGCCAGTGGCGTTCTTCCCCCATCGACTACAAGGTCAATTGTATCTCCCAACGCTACCGCTGCTTCCTCCGCCGTGGTTGCGGGGGCTTGACCGGTACGGTTTGCGCTTGTTCCTACGAGGCGTCCTGAACAGAGACCTATGAGGCTGAGGCATGTTGCATGTTTGGGGGAACGAACTCCAATGGTTCCAGATGGAGCAAGCGCTGAAGGCACCGAGGTTTTTGCTTTGAGAACAATTGTTAGAGGCCCGGGCCAGAACCGTTTAGCTAGTTTAGTAGCCTTCTCAGTGAACTCGGCGATTAGTAGACCGTCCTGTAATGTTTTCACTAAGACAGGTAACGGTTTCTTCCGATCTCCCTTAACCTTCATCACCCTCCCTATCGCTTGAGAAGAGAAAGGATCGCAACCTAATCCGTACACCGTGTCAGTCGGGTAACTGATGATTCCACCTTCAGCGACGACCTTAGCTGCAAGCATGAGCCCGTCCATGTCTGCTTTCACTACGCGAGCCACGAGCATCACCGGTGCAGATGTCAGTTAACCCCCAAACAGCTTAAAGACCAGCCGGTGATCGGGGGAAAGGGTTAGAGGAAATTGACAGCGGTAATTGTCGTCCATGGTGGAGCCGGGTTCTGGCGTCGAGATCTCCAGCGCGGGTTAAGTGGGGTTATGACCGCAGCGAAAGCAGGTTCATTTCGTCTCAAGCATGGCGGAACGGCTTTGGACGCGGTTGAGTCCGCAATAGTCAGAATGGAAGATAATGAAATATTCAACGCTGGACGAGGCTCCTCACTCACTATCCTAGGAACCGTGGAAATGGACGCAGCGATTATGGATGGCAGGAACCTTTCAGCGGGCGCAGTAGCATTGGTGCGTCATGTGAAGAACCCTGTCCGATTAGCCCGTCTCGTGATGGAGAAAACTGACCACGTGCTCATAGCAGGAGAGACTGCGGAGCAACTCGCCAAAGCCTACTTGCTTCCAAGATGCAACCCCGTAACGGACCGACGTAGACGAATGTACCTGAAACTGAAGAAGGAATCCGAAGCTAATCCCACAAGAAACACCACCTTACTCCACGACTACCCAGAATTACTATCAGACACTGTTGGAGCCGTCGCGTTAGATCAAGACGGCAATTTCGCGGCAGCGGCCTCGACTGGTGGATTTCCTCTGAAGATCCCGGGAAGAATAGGGGACACGCCCCAGATCGGTGCGGGACTCTACGCGGACAACAGATCAGGGGCGGCAACCGCGACTGGATTAGGGGAAGTAGCAATGAAGTTGGTTCTATCCAAAGCTGTTTGCACCATGATGGAACACGGCATGTCCGCCACGAACGCCAGTGTGCGGGTGATAAGAGACGCGACTGAACGTTTGCAAGGTCAGGCAGGCGTCATATCTTTGGATAGGCGGGGAAGAGTAGCGGCCGTACACAATAGTGAATTCATGCCTTGGGCTTATTGCACAATCAAGATGCAATCTCCCAAAGGGTACATGAAAGGCAAGATCGTGGATTCGCGGGGGTCCAGTCAAAGGCAAAGATATCTTAGAATCAGCCAAAAGACTTAAAATTCCACACCAACGGGGTTACGTTAGCCTTTGGCTCCAGGTTTTTCCAATGAGCGAAGAAGACGACAGCTGGGATGACGGTCCAGAAGATGACTGGACAGATGACGAATGGGGCGAGGATGAGGGCTGGGGAGAAGAAGAAGATTGGTGACTAAAGAGAACAGCCCAGAAAACTCTAACTTTTAGATTGACCAAAAACTCGTCTTCGGTAGGAGAGGTTCTGGATTAATGTTACGAGTAGCCACACTTGACAAGGAACATTGCAAACCGGACGATTGCGGCATACCATGCTACCGATTCTGCCCTGAAGTCTTGAACAGAAGGTACGCTATCAAATTCGTGGAAGGCGAAAAGAAACCTATCATTGACGAGGACCTCTGCACAGGATGCGGGATATGCATCAAGAAATGTCCTTTTGATGCAATTAGCATCGTGAAACTGCCTCAAGAGCTGGACGGAGAATGCATCCACTCCTTCGGCGTCAACGAGTTCAAACTGTTCAGATTACCCGTTCCGAGGCCTGGAATAGTCACAGGACTCATAGGAAGAAACGGCACCGGGAAGAGCACTGCCCTACAAATACTGTCTGGCGAGCTCACACCCAACTTCGGAACCCCGGAAACCCCGCACGATTGGGAGTTTGTAATCACACGATACCGCGGAACTTTACTCCATGATTATTTTGGCAAAATCGCCGGAAAACAACTTAAAGTGGTTCGTAAGCCGCAACACGTCGATAAAGTGAGCTCACTCCCTAAAGGCACTGTCCGTCAGCTTCTACGAAAGATCAACGAACGGTCAAAACTAGACGAACTCATCCTCGACCTTGAACTAAACGAGTTACTTGACCGTAACCCGAAGGTGTTGAGTGGAGGAGAACTCCAACGCCTGGCGATCGCGGCCACAATCAGCAGAAACGCTGACGTATACATGTTCGATGAACCATCATCCCATTTAGACGTGTACCAACGCATCAGAGCAGCACGATGCATCCGTAAACTTGTTGAGGAAAGTAAAGCGGTCCTGGTTGCAGAACATGACCTGGCAATGCTTGACTACCTATCAGACGAAGTGTACCTAGTGTATGGGCAGCCCAGCACTTATGGAGTAGTCTCACACGCGCATCCCACTCGAGGCGGCATCAACGAATACCTCGACGGGTACTTACCCGACGAGAACATGCGGTTCAGAGA
>CAZAGP010000129.1:0-4979 GCA_964484575.1 uncultured Candidatus Bathyarchaeia archaeon
TTTTCGGAAACCGACAGCCTTTGTTTCACTCGAATCTTCGAAATCATGTCTGGCGTGTCACTACTGACCCCTAATATCTTGCCGCAGTTTGGGCATTCGAAGTTCTCCGGCATGTCCTTGACTCGGATGATTCTCGCGTAATTCAAGCATGAAGGACAAGCCAGAAGTCTCGATTCATTGAGTATTCTCACTTTAACTGATTCTATAAGGATGCGTTTCATCTTCTCAGGAGGGATCAGATCGGTCTTTCTGCCGATTCTCTCGATGCCAAGCCTAGCGATCGGGGTAGGGTCCTTAGCAGATGGAGTAAAGCATACTTCAATTTCGCCTCCTAATTGGTTCAGGACTCGCCTCGTGTTCGGCAGATCCAGATCCTCTTCCAATGTTTCCTTGAATGCTTCTTCCATAATCACAGTTCCTTCAAGGCTCTTTACCACTTGGCGAAGTTTGACATTTTGAAAATCTGCGTATCGAGTTATCGCACCGAATCTTTTCGCGACGTGAACGAGTCTCCTCTTGAACATTCCACTCTTCTTTGAAGCTTCCCGGACCATGCCTTCCAGTTCTATTCCGGATAATTGCTGCAATACCTGTGACACTTTGAGAGCGTTTGCGGCACCTGAAGTTTGGACGATAATTCTGTAAGCGTCCTGTTGAACTCCTACTGTGGACCCAATCTCCTCTGAGAGGACGTGCCCAATTAACCGCGCAAGAGTGCGGTTTACAAGTAGACCGAAGTGCGAGTTAACTATCACATATTCCTCCCAATCTTCTATCACAATTCGCTTGTCTGTTGGGAGAACAAGGCCCTGTTGTACCTGATCGAGGGTTTCGGAGAGTGACCGTTGAATTGTCTGCGCAGAGGCGGGATAGATGTGCGCAAGTTCGTTTAGAAGAACTTCTTCACTGACGCATGATCGCAAGGCCGTTTCGACCTTTCTTCTAATTGCCCCAACCTCCTGCGCTACCTCAAACGGGACCGGTATCTCTTCTCCCGCCCAACTGGGGATAGAGCCCGTTGGGTCCCTGATGGGTTTCACGTAGATCTTGTCAGCTCTAATGCTCATCATCTTCCAAGGGCTTCCTCGCACGATGAACTTGCGACCTGGCTCCGCATACTCCGCTACAAAGGCTTCGTCAAGTACCCCAACAGCTTCGTCGTTCGATTGATCTATGATCAGATACTGTCGCTCGTCAGGAATCATCGAGAGTTTACCAAAGTAGTATGAGTATAATGCTTTGAGATTTCTCGGCCGCAATGCCAACGTGTCTATTTCGGAATACCACGCCAGTCTAGGGAAACGGGTGTGCATGTAAGTCAAAACGGCGGCAACGTCATGTTCCGTCAGGTCACGGTAAGGATATGCTTTTGTAACAATCTCGAGAATCTCATTTACGTACCAGCGACCTTTCTGTATCAGAAGACCGACGAGTTGATGCGCTAATACATCTAACGGTTTCTCGGGGACGACGACGGGCTCTAACGTTTCCTCCAATGCACGTCTTGCGATCACCATCGATTCTAACGTGTCATCAGAGTCCATTGCGATGATTATCCCGTCAGCCAATCTACCTATTCTGTGACCGCTTCGTCCAATTCGCTGTATGAGACGCGAAACCTGACGAGGACTCATGTATTGAATAACGAAGTCCACATTTCCAACATCAATGCCGAGTTCCAGGGAGGATGTTGCAACCAGCCCTCTCAAATGACCGTCCTTCAACCCCCTCTCCGCACTGATGCGGGACGGACGAGCTAAAGAGCCGTGATGAATCGAGATCGGGAAATCAACATCCCAAACTTTCATTCTGCTAGTGAGAATTTCAGCAACTGCTCGAGTGTTTGTGAACAGTAGGACCGTTCGATGGTTTTCGATTAAGGCTCTAATGACCCTGAGACGCGCAGCCACCTCCGGATGTGTGTAGAGCTGTGATGAGAGCTCGAAATCCTTCGCTTCTGGTTCGGGACATGTGACGTCTATACGCACCTCCCTGCCGACTGGAACATGAACTATTGTAAACTCGCGTCCCGTTCCCACGAGAAACCTCGCGACCTCATTAGGCGTTCCTATGGTAGCAGAGAGACCAATCATTTGGAAATCGTGCATCGCAGCCCATCTTAACCGCTCCAAGGCTATGGCCAGTTGACTCCCACGCTTATCTTCGGCCAACTCGTGAACTTCATCTATTATCACGTACTTCACGGATCGTAGATGCTGCTTCATTATGCGCCCTGTCAGAATCGCCTGCAGTGTCTCAGGCGTGAGAATCAACATATCCGGCGGGCTCTTGGCCTGGGTGACCCTTTCGCTCACCTCGGTATCACCATGTCGCACGGCAATTTTCAGATCTAACTTTGAGCCCCACCACTCGAAACGTTCGAGCATGTCGCGGTTCAGGGCCCTGAGCGGAGTAATGTACAGTATCTTGATTCCACGATCTTCTCCGCGATTCGCCATATACATGCTGAGGACAGGGAGTAAAGCTGCTTCCGTCTTACCGGACGCCGTTGGCGAGATTAGAAGGACGTTCTTGCCAGCGACAATTTCCGGAATCGCCTTTAGTTGAGGATCAGTTGGAGATTCAAATCCCCGTTCTCGGAGTGCGTCTCTAATTGGTCTGGCGAGCATTTCGAAGGCATTAGGTTCCTGAACGTGCATAATCTACAAGTCGCATCTCAGGAATAGATCATGGATGTAAAAAGCTCAACTCCAGTGAACCTTTAATGGCGGGGGACGTGAGTAAGCATCAAAAAGCGGGTGAGCAACGTGACTATTCGGCAACCCATTGTAGTAGTCTTAGGCCACGTTGACCACGGCAAGACGACTCTGCTAGACAAGCTTAGAGGTACTTCGGTTGCGAAGCGAGAGCCTGGACTAATAACGCAACTCATAGGTGCAAGTCTGCTACCTCGCGCAACAGTTGAAGAGATTTGCGGGCCGTTGCTCCAGCAGTACCATTTCGAATTGAAAGTCCCTGGCTTGCTGTTCATAGATACGCCAGGACATGAGACTTTCTCAAACCTTCGAAGGCGAGGAGGATCGGCTGCTGACATTGCAATATTGGTGATTGACGTTACGAAAGGGGTGGAACCTCAAACAGTTGAGTCAATAAACATTCTTAGAAGCAGAAAGACTCCTTTCATCATCGCAGCTAACAAGATTGATGCTATTCCCGGTTGGAAATCGCAGTCAGCTGTCTCTTTCGCATCAACCCTAAAGTCGCAGTTTCCTGAGGTTCAGACTGACCTGGATAATAGGATTTACACGATTCTGGGGACGCTGTCGAGACTAGGATTCAGAGCAGAGAGGTTCGATCGCATTACTCAATTCAAGGATAACCTTGCAATTGTCCCGTTAAGCGCAAAAACGGGGGAGGGAATCCCCGAACTCCTGGCAATTCTAACTGGCTTGACTCAAGCGTACCTCTCTGACGAGCTCCAAGTCACCTCTGGTCCTGCACGTGGAACAGTACTTGAAGTCAAAGACGAACCGGGACTTGGCACCACTATAAACGCGATAATTTACGATGGCTCCTTGAAAGTCGATGACACGATCGTGATTGGTGGACGTGAGCATCCAATCGTAACTGAAGTCCGTGCCATACTCGTTCCGAAGCCATTGGATGAGATCAGAGATCCTCGTGACCGTTTCAGTAGTGTGCGACGAATTGCGGCCGCGTCCGGGGTGAAGATCGCTGCTCCAGAACTTGAAGCAGCCCTTGCGGGATCTCCGTTATACGCCGTCCCAAAGGGAAAGAATACGAAAGAGTACGCACGCATGATTGAAGAGGAAGTTGAAAAACTTCGCATCAAGACCGAAAAATCTGGCATAGTCCTTAAGACAGACACATTAGGGTCGCTGGAAGCAGTCACCGAGACACTAGGCAGACATGGAATTCAGATACGACTTGCGGATATTGGCGATGTTACTAAGAGAGACGTAGTGGAAGTTGAAGCGCTGGGTCCAGAGGATAGATTACTTGCGGCAATACTTGCGTTCAACGTTAAGATCCTTCCAGACGCCGAGGAGGAGTCAAGAGCAGCAGGTATTCCAATCTTCAAGTCAGATGTCATCTATCACATGCTGGAAGACTATCTCCACTGGAGTGAAGAACAAAGAGCTGCCGGACTCAAGGCTGAGCTTGATTTGCTCGTTCGACCATGCAAGGCGAAAGTTTTACCCGGGTTCCTATTCAGAAGAAGCAGACCCGCGATAGTAGGCGTTGAAGTAATTACAGGACGATTGAAATCAAAAATACCGCTCATTACGCAATCGGGTAGAAGGTTAGGTGAACTTCAGGCGATTCAGGACCAAGGAAAGGACGTAGCAGAGGCTACAATTGGTATGCAAGTCGCAGTCTCCATTGAGAACGGAGTAGTCGGACGGAACATTGACGAAGGCGATATCATCTACGCTGATATGCCTGAGCGACACTTGAAAACTCTCACCACTAGGTTCCCAGGAGAACTCAACGAAGCGGATAGAGAAACCATTAGAGAACTGATTGAGATTAAGCGAAAGACAAACCCGGTCTGGGGTTTCTGACCTATTTCAATAGAAACTGCTGTTCAGTAGGTTTCGCGTAGCTACAGATCTCAGCAGGTGTGAAGAAGATTGAAAGTTCACGTTTAGCATTTTCGATTGAATCAGATGCATGAATTGCGTTGGGTGTAACGTTCACCGCAAAGTCCCCTCTGATGCTACCAGGTGCAGCATTCACAGGGTTCGTTGCCCCCACCATGTTTCTTGTAATGGCGATTACATTCGGACCCTCCCAAACCATGAGAAAGACAGGACTGGAAGTTATGTGTGAGATTAGGTCCTGGAAAAACGGCTTGGTACTGTGAATTGAGTACAACTGATGAGCCTGGTCATCTGTCAATCTGACCAATTTCGCTGCGGCAAGTGTCAATCCTTTGCGCTCAAAGCGGGTGATTATTTCGCCTATTAATCCTCTTACAACGCTTTCAGGCTTCA
>CAZAGP010000130.1:0-6558 GCA_964484575.1 uncultured Candidatus Bathyarchaeia archaeon
AGGCGTCGTCGTTCGTGAGCTTTTCGTCGACGGGCCACCAGACTCGCTGTAGAATCTGAAGGAAGTCAGACGGCGGCTGTATGTTCAGGGCAGAGCCCCTCAGTGCGATGCCGTAAAGATGGGTGTGACTGCAGATGAGGCCAGGCATGACGATGCACCCCTTTGCGTCGACCACCTCGTCTGCGCCGAATCCCTTCGACACGTCTTCAAGCGGACCGACCGCCGCGACCTTGCCGTCAACCACGGCCACTCCAGCGTCTTCGATGACCCTGCGCTTCTGATCCATGGTGACGGCGACTCCCCCTTTCACCAGTAGCTTTGTCGACAACTCGCTTACGCCAGGGACTCGACCGCATACTCGACGTTATGGCTCAGAAGGAGAAGGAGGGGGGAACTGCAACCAGCAGCCATGTATTCCTTGATCTTCCTCTCGCAGTCGGCAGGCGAGCCTGAGGCAGTTATGAGTTGCACCACTTCATCCGGGACGATCTCGGCTGCCTTCTCGATTCCTCCCGGCTTCGCAGGCCAGCCTCCCATGCGCTCCTGCACCTCCCGTATGAGGTCCTCGCTGACTCCGCTCGCTTTCGCTATGTGTGGTTGCTGACCGATTGTCATCGTGACGTGGCTCTTGGCCAGCTCCACCGCCTTGTCGGCGTCCTCGTCCATCGAACATGCGATGAGCTGGGGGGAGTCGATCTCCTTTGGGTTCCTGTGCGCCCTCTCGGCCCCGCGCCTGATGCTCTCCCAGGCCTTCTCATTGTACTTCGGAGAGACGAGATAGTTCAGCAAAACGCCATCGGCTATCTCCCCGGCGAGCTCGAGCATCTGAAATCCGGTACCCCCAATGTAGATGGGCACGTCCCTCGGTCTGGCTCCCGTCCCGTGAAGCGTGTCGAGTTTGACCCCGTCCATCTTCACGAACTCTCCCTGGAACGTGACTTCTTCTGCCTTGAAGAGACTCCTGATCACCTGGACGTACTCCTTCATGCACTGTAGGGGCTTCGTCCTTTCTATGCCCACCTTCTTGGCCAGCGGGTCCCACCAGGCGCCAAGCCCTAGGATTACCCTCCCGGCGGAAAGTTCGTCGAGCGTGGCGAAGGTCTGAGCGATGAGGGCGGCGTTGCGCGTCCAGGTGTTGATCACTCCCGCCCCAACCTTGATTTTGCTCGTGTCTGTCGCTATCGCCGTAACGGGGACGATGGCGTCCCTCGCGAGCCTCGACTCAGCAATCCAGACGGACTCGAACCCGTGGGTTTCGGCGATCTGGGAGTACTTGACCATATCGCGGACGTGCATGTCTTGGAGGTAGAGTCCCAACCTACTCAAGGAGCCCGAAGTTTTGGACAGATTGGTTCGCCACAATCGTCCATTCTCGCATTTGATATAAAGGCTCCAGCGCTCGATGACGCTGACGACTAGGAGCCGGCCATGGCCGAGTCCACAACCTCCTTGTCGGCCTCGGGGAGCTCGTACCACCTCTTCCGCTCCCCCACGGCGGCCCTCATCTTCCACCCCATTGACTTGGGCGCTGCCTCGATGGAGTTCTTCAGCTTCCCTGCACGGTCCGCGATGCGCTTGTTCTGCTCCTGGTCGAGCCCAATGCTTTCTGCATACTTGACAAGCTTGTCCAGGTTCATGGTGAACGTCTTGTAGACCCCCCAGTCCTCCGCACAGAGTTTCGAAAGATAGCCTGCATCCACCCTGTCGGGCCCTTCGCCTTCAGAGACTTCGTGGTCCAGGAGAACTGCGTAGATGTCCTTGACGTCTTTCTCGTTAATCTCCACTATCTGGAGCTTGGTGGAGAGCAAGTCCGATAGCGGGATGGTCTTCGGTTCAAGCGTGAGGCGGTCCCTGAAGTCGAATTTGTGGCACATCTGAAAGACGTCGAGAAACACGTCGACCCGCCTCTGGTTCCTAATGTCGTTGAAGATGAGCCTGGACCCGTGGAGGGCGTTGAACCTCTCCCTTGGCTTGTACCCCAGTTCCTTGAAGAGTTGGTTGATCTTGGCGGTGTCCTTCCTTCGGCCCATGACGTCTATGTCGACGCGACGCCTTGATAGAGGGGGCTTCGATGCGGAGGGACACCTGACGCTGACTGCCATGCCACCCAGCAAACGCAGGGTAATCCCCTTGGCTTCGGCTCTCTGAAGTATTCTCTCGGCTTCCTCGTCCAAGGATTCGCGAGGAAGGTTGGAATCGCTCAACGAGTATTCTCGACCTGACGAGAAGGCGCGTCTGGCAGGCGTCTAAGAAGCTTTCCAATGCCGGAACGTGAAAGGATGGGGAGTGGTGCAGCCCCATGTAAGGATAAAATAGAGACGCACATATTATTGATGCTAACCCTAACAGGACAGCCGACTGTCAAATTAGCAGGCTTAGGGCTGCTGCTTAAATAAGCGCCAAGACCAACACCTGGCGAGCAAAGCCACCCTTGAGCGATCAGGAGAGGCAAGCTGCAGCCGCGCCGACGTCCGGCGTCTTTGTCCGCGAAGCTACGGGTCTAGTCAAGAACGTCTCCTTCTTCGACAGCATCGCCATGAACATGAGCAACATGTCCGTGGGCGCCCTTTTGGGAGTCATCGGAATCTCTGGTCTCGTCCCGATGTTGGGCCACGATATGACGGGCGTGAACCTTGTGTGGCTTTCGGTGATCGGGTTCGTCGTTTCCTTCCCGCAGATCGCGGTCTATACCATCATGTCAAGGAGAATGCCCAGAACTGGGGGAGACTACGTTTGGGTGTCAAGGACGTTAGGCGGCCCTGCGGGAAGCCTGCTGTCGTTCATGGGTTACACTACCGAGACTACCGCTTATCTCGCTTTGATTGTCCTCTCGACGGTCTTTGCCATCGGGTCGGTCGGGTTGTACTTCAACTCGTCCAGCGCTACCTTCCTGGGCCTCGCTGTCCCCAGCGGGACGTCCGGAGCGCTCCCAGGCGCCCAGTGGGTCGTGGGTGCCGTGATCTTTGCTGCCCTCGTCGGGATTAACATCGTAAGGCCCAAGGCAGGGTACAGGTTGGTTTCAATCCTCACCATCTTCGGTTTCTTCGCGCTGCTCCTAGCCATAGCCGAGATGCTGAGCGCAGGTTCAGCCGGAGTCCAGAACTACATCAATGGGTTCGGGCTCAACAGCACGATGCTGGAGATTAATGGAACGGGTACTGCCTACAGCCTCGTATCGAGTCAGGGAACCACCGGATTCAACTTCGGCAACACCATCTACCTCCTTCCTCTTATGGCGGCATTCATCTATCCATGGCTCAACGCGGCGCCTGCCGTCGCCAGCGAAATCAAGGGCAAGACGGCCGTAAGATGGAACGTCCCAATATCAGCCCTTCTGGTGTTCGTCTTCGTCACAGGTGCGCTGGCGACGATGTACTACGTGGGCGGCCAGGCCTTCATCAACGGTGCCTACTCTAACCCGCCCCTGGTGTACGGCTACTTTACGCCCCCGTTCAACTTCTGGACCCTTGCCATGGGGGTCTCCAACAACAACATAATCGCGGGCCTCATCGGACTAGGATGGATTCTGGCGAACCTGAGTGTCCTCGCCTACGGAGTAATCGTGATATCGAGGTACCTGCTCGCCCAGTCATTCGACAGGTTCCTCCCCTCCCCCATCTCTGACGTGGACCCGAGATTCGGTTCGCCGGTGAAGGCGTTCCTGATCTCTCTGGTTGTCACTGTCGTCCTGGTCGCGCTGGCTGCCTTCTATTACAGCGGGCTGGGTGGCCTCTTCGGCGCGACAATCGCCTCCATGATCTACTTCGCCTTCGTTGGTCTTGCGGCTGCGGTGTGGGCCATAAGGAAGGAGAAGGGTATGCCGAAGCTAATCCTAATAGTGGCAGGAATCGGTAACATCGGCGTCTTCGGGTTCCTGACATACCAGTACATCACCAACGCTGCCCAGTGGTCACTCAACAACCTGACCGTGTACTTCGTGGTCGGGACCTTCCTTCTCGGCGCAATAATTTACGCCGCGTCGTACTACTATCATAAGGGCAAGGGCGTCAACATCTCCCTGGCTTACAAGGAAATCCCGCCAGAGTAGTTCTCAGCCTGTTGTCAGCATGTGGGACTTTATCCTGTCCCCTTCTATTTCGGTCAGGAACCCCCTGAGAACTCCCTCCCCATACTCGCTCCCAGGGTTCGCGCAAAGTGTCTTCCCTACCATGACGAAGCCGTGGGACTCGTGGATGTGTCCATGGATCCCCAGCATGGGCTGATGCTTCTCTATGGCGGCCCTGCAGGCGGTGCTCCCTGCCGACCCCATCTGCACCTGCCCGGCCCTCACGACCACCTTCAGGTCCTTGTCCACCAGCGGCGCCTTGTCAATGGGGGTGTCTATTGGAGGGACGTGGATGTTGAAGATCGCTGTCTTCATGTTCTTGACGTTTGACGCCATCTTCTCGATCATCTTCCCAAGCTCTTCCTCGTCGACCTCCCTCGGGCTTTTCCAGGGGGTGTGGTTGGTGTATCCCAACGTTATCATCTCGTGCTCCCCATCGATTGACACAACCTTGCCCTCCGGGTTGATTACGTAGCTGGAAGAATCGAGGATCGAGTCTACATCAAAGAGGTCGTCGTTCCCTGGGGAAATATAGCACTTGACGTTCGTCTTTCCAAGCCTTTCCTCGGCAAGTCTAATCCAATCTCCGACGCGGTCAACCATCGCCTTGTTGAAGGCCGCCGTCACGCGCTTCGGGTCCGCCGAGATTTCGTCGAATTCCCTCTTTGTCATGACCCGAGTGTATAGCCCGGAGTCCGTGGCCCTTGCAGCCACCTCGTCCACGTCCTTCCCACTCTTGAGGTTCAGCTCATTCCCCTCGTATGTGCACTTGAACGTCCCGTCTCCCTGCTCTATGATAGGTATCAGCACCTTGCCAGTCAGGTCCCCTCCCAACACCAGTATTCCAGCGTCGTAGAACTTCGCGGAGTTCAGGAACTTCTTGAAGCATCTGGTTGAACCATGCACGTCGGTGATGAAGAAGACCCTTGACTTCGCCATGCCAACTGCGCCGCCTTACGAGTAGATTAACGTGCACCCTTAGCGATGCGGATTCTACTTTGCCGTGCCCGCTAGTAACGCCAGTACTGCCGCCCTGACGTACAGCAGATTCTCGGCCTGGTCGTAAATGACGCTCCTCGGCCCGTCCATGACCTCGTCATCTGCCTCCTGACCCCTGAACACGGGGAGAACATGGGTGACAATCCCCTTCCTTGTCATGCTGTCGGTGAGCTTCTTCGTCAGTCTCCAGTCCCTGTGCTCGTTGTGCATCGCGACTTCCTTCTCCTTCGTGAAGCGGTTCATCCCGGTCATGACGCACTCGTGGCTGGCCCAGCTCCGAGGGAAGACTACGTCGGCTCCTTTCATTGCCTCGACTGGATCGTGACCAACCTCGAGGCTGCCCCCTGACTTCTTGGCGTTGCTTCTGGCAGCGTCAACCAGCTTCTCGTCGAGGTCGAACCCCTCAGGGTAGGCAAGAACCGTGTCCATCCCGTACTTCGTCGAGATCAGCATCTCGTCCTGCATGCTCCCCCAACTCCTGATGTGGTCGCTGTAGGTCCAGAGGAGGACGTATCTCTTCCTCTCGAGCTTCGACCCCAGCTTTTCCTTCAGGGTGAAGACGTCCGTGATTGCCTGGGTCGGGTGGTACATGTCGTCGGCCATGTTCACCACCGGGATATCCGCGTGCCTGGCGTATTCTCGCACCACTGAGTTCCCTCTTCCGTACACGTAGTCAACGGCAGACTCGAGAATTCTGACGCCGAGGGCATGCCCCATCCTCTCGTACATCTTTGCCATGTCCTTGACTGACTCGCCCTCTGACCCTCTGGTGGTGGCGAAGTCGATGAACTGCGAGTGGCCCCCTAGCACAGTCGCAGCGGCCTCGAAGCTCGACCTGGTTCTGGTGGAGGTGTTGTAGAAGAGCATGAAGAAAGTCTTGTTCTTGAAGAGCTCAGGGACAGTGTTCTTTCGGTACTTGCGCTTCAAGTCTGCTGAGAAGTCCATCAGGTAGTCGATTTCTTCCCGCTTCCAATCTTGGGTAGAGATCAGGTCCTTTCTGTGTAGGTCTTGGGGACGCATGACAGCGGACGTAGGAGTTCGGCTTATAGGTGTAAGGGATACTCGTTGGCTACGTTCTCTTCCTGGCCGACTTGAGAGCCTCGACCTGCTGCAGGTACCCGGTGCACCTGCAAAGGTTCCCGGACATCAGCCGCCTGATCTCGGCGTCAGAGGCGCCAGGCGCATGCTCGAAAATCCAGGATAGGGTTACAATCATCCCTGGTATGCAGTAGCCGCACTGCACAGCGTCCTGCTCCACAAACTCCCGCTGGATGGGATGGGGAGCCGACTTCTTCCCAAGTCCCTCGGCCGTGACCACATCGCGGCCGTCGATCTGGGGGGCCAAGACTAGACAGGACGTGACAGGCATGTCGTCCAGCAGGACCGTGCACGCCCCGCACTCTCCCGTGTCGCACCCTTTTTTCACACTCGTTGTCCCGGCCAGGTCGTGCAGGTAATCGCAGAGGGTCTGGTTGGGCTCTATCTCGTCGGTC
>CAZAGP010000131.1:0-3603 GCA_964484575.1 uncultured Candidatus Bathyarchaeia archaeon
CTACTCTGCCCATTCATAGCGCAAATTATTACTTGCCTTTAGCAGGACTCTAGCATTCGGGGCTCGAACGCCTCGGCACTTGACTAAGTCAAGTAGGGCGTTGCTTGACCCGTTGGGCGTGGATGGAGTGAACCGTAATGCCGCGTCTGAGAGGGAGACAAGGCTGACGTAAACAGGCTCCGAGCAGACCTTTCTGCTGATCACGTAACACTCGAAGCTCCCTATAGTTCGCACCCTGATCGCTGTATCATGGAGGAATTTCGAGACTTGGCCTCCCCCAAATCTGACAATCAGTGGGTCTAGGTTCGTAAAGAGCAAGAGTGGTACTCTTTTCGATTCGATTATCTTCTGTCTTGCAGCACTGAGCGCTAGACCAATGTCTGTAAGGTTCCTGACCTGCGGCTGATTTATCGTGTCTTCTCTCGCGCCGGTTAAGTCAATAAAGTCAACGTCTGACAAGTTGATGTCTAGCGGTGCCGCTACCGTTTCTTCGAAGCTGGGCTTTGGGAGATCGGTGCTTGCGATTATAAGCTTCGCCAGCCCATTCCGCGATACCTCGTGGAGTATGGGAAGAAGTAATCGTTCAGCAGGAGACTCGGGATCTTCAGCGGCGAGTACGACGTAGCCATTGGATATGCCATTGCAGTCGGCTCCGATGGCTCTCCAGAAGTGGCTTGTAAGAGTGCGCCTTGATTCTACAAGTGTCTCATTTTCGAGCGCTTCCTTCATTCTTTGAAAGCCGTGATCGAATTCTCTGTCAAGCTCGCGACTTATGACAAGCCGGTCGAGGATCTGGCCAAAGATCATGATAGGAATGTCGTACTGAATTTCGAAATCCACTTGTGTTCCATTCAGGTTCTCACTCAGTCTGAAAATGCCGCCAGAGTTCTTGAAGAAGGGTCCGACGTTCTCAACTCGAACCATACGTCCAGGTATGAGTTCCTTGTATTCGACTTCCAGCTCGCCCTTAGTACCAGCAATTTCTGTTACCCAATGCGATTTCGCGCCCACTTCAACCTTCTTGCTTGGATATGTTACTTCCTTGATGAACTTGAACCATCGAGGGTACCGTGTGTGGTCAACTAGAACTTCAAAGACTTTGTTTGCAGGTGCTCGGATTAGGAACATTTTCCGTAACGTAGCCAACTCTTCAGCCTCGGAGTTCCTAGTGTGTGAGAATCAATCAGGATGTCTGCGCAAAGCCGAAGGTTTGGAATAGTTCATAGACTTTCCCAGGGATCTCCTCGACAACTTTCAATCCCAGCGCTCTGACCACGTCTAACGTTATTGGTGTAGCATGTCCCATGTAGCCGTGCGCGAAGAACTCTGCGACCTGCCTCGCCCTCTCCTTTTCCATCCTTTCGTCGAGCAGCCACGTTACGAAGGAGATAGCGTTTTCAATTTCCAATTTTGCAACTTCGGCCATGACGATCATTCTGTCGGATACCTTTACGATCGGTTTCAGCTTCACAAGTGACTCTAATGATGCGGAGGGCCATGTGTTTCCGTCTGGCGTAGGAATCTGCGGGTCTACTGGTCCAAGCATGCTGTATCTTTCCATTCGGATTTCGTCTGCGGCTAAACTCATCAGGGAGCCTCCTGAAAACGCGTAGAACGGGACGAACACGGTAACTTTCTCTGGATGGAATTTTATTGCCATGGCCATCATTTCTGCGGCTATCTCGATTCCTCCTGGAGTGTGCAGGATCAAGTCGATTGGCTTGTCAGGGGGGGTGCTTCTAATTTGCTGAAGCACCGTCTCGGCATCTTCCATTCCGATTTCCGGTTCCTCTCCAGGCCCAGTCCAGAGTTCTCTCTTGTGTATCATCGTGATCACTCTTGTGCCTCTCTCCTGTTCGAGTTCACTTACTATTCTCCGGCGCCATGCGAGTATCTCCGATTTGGTGGTGGGTTGATGTTCCACTACCATTGGTTGTACGCTCGTAGTCTCCGTCGTGTCTTGATTTTCTGGACTGACCGAGTTACTTGGTCGCTTGAAGAAGCGGCTTACTGTCAGGAGGTTTAGTGATGAGATGAGCACCAGGCAGAGGCTTAAGATTGTGCTTCCTGCATCTATCATGGAATTTCGCCTCATTGATATTGAGTGCGAGGCTTTTCCCCGCCAAACTCCATTGTTCCGAAAAGGAGGTAAACTTTCTCAGGTATCTGATTCACTTTCAAACCCATTGCTCGTACAACGTCTAACGTGATGGGAGTGCTAAGGGTAACTCCGCCTGTTACCAGGAAATCTGCTACTTGGTCTATCTGTTTGCTGTTCATCTTCTTCTCTAGTAACCATTTCAAGAAACCTTTCGTGTTCTCAATCTCCATGCGTGCCCTGTCGGCTAGAAGGATCATGAAGTCTGAAACCATCTCGACAGGTAGGCGAGTGGTTATTGACATGACTGCGGCTGCGGGCATGTCACCGAAGTGGGGTTCAACTGTACCTAGAATGCTGTACTTCTCCATCATTATTTCGTCGCCCGCAAGCGCCAGCAATGTCCCGTTTGAGAGGGCGTAGAAAGGAACGATAACAGTAACTTTCGATTTCCGGAAGTTCAATGCCATCGCGATCATGTGTGCGGCAAACCTTGACGCTCCCGTAGTGTGAAGGATGAGGTCAATGGGTTTCTCGGGAGGTGTTTCTCTTATCTGCTGAAGGATTCGCTCTGATTCCTCTATAACGGGCCCTTCAACGCCCCATGGTTCTTTTCTGTGGATGAGGGTTATTACCTTCGTTCCCCGCTCTTCTTCTATTTCACGTATGATTTCAGCTCGTTTAGCTAGGATTTGCTCCTTGGAAGGTTCCTCGTAAACTGGAGTCTCCGGCGGCTTAACGATCTCCTGCGGGGGCGGTTCTCTCGTTTTCTGGTTTGCTCTTTGATGTCGACATAGTAGAAAGACTGAAAGGACATTTGTCAAGACGGCAAAAACTACTCCAAACGTGAGCAGTATTGGGATTTCAGCCAATTTGCCTCATTTCGTCTTACTTGGAGCATGAGATTTAACTGTGCTCCATTACCATCTTGGACGAAGCTGGCAATGTCTGAATTCGACCTAAGCAAAGATGATGAGGCGCAGCTGATTGATGATATCGCTAAAATGATTGTGAACAAAGGTTTCGAGACGCCAGCGATCATGCTCCTCGAGGTGAGTCGCCCTATCTCATTCATCGCGAGTCAGCTAGCAATAGTTGCCTTGGGTCCCTTGATGTGGCTCTTCAACCTCGAAGGCCCAAAGTATGCGGCCCTTTTTATGAAACGCGGGAATGTTGGTAGAATCATCGATCGCATTGAGGCTCTGGCAGGAGCCAGCGTTTAGGTCGTTACCGTCCTCTTTCGGGACCAGTACAAGTAGTAGAGGAATACGGGGATGAAGATGATTATTCCTACAGGAGCTAATCTGCCTTCTTCTTCTGTTCCGAGATTCAAGGCGGTCCAGGGAAACGCTGGAGACCCGATCAGAAATTGAATTCTCTGAATTAGGAGAGCGGTCCTACCTAACACCGTGCTACCGAAGACCGCGCCGAGGGAGATTAAGATCAAATACTTGCCGATCTTCGTAATATGCCCCCAGACGCCGGTCTGTTCTCTCGAGACGAGA
>CAZAGP010000132.1:0-3687 GCA_964484575.1 uncultured Candidatus Bathyarchaeia archaeon
ACAACAAACATTGCATACAACGTAACGGTAGTAGGAACCCCGAAGAACGACATTTTGGGAACTTACGCGGGCGTGCACACTACATGGGCTCCGTTTAATGTTACTGCTAGCATTAACGTGACTCCGCCGACGGGAAGCAGAGGCTCAGTGTTCACGTTCACAGGTTCAGGATTCAGTTCCGTCGCGACCAGTTGCACCGCGGCCACAATCCCAAGCATAGGTGTCCCAAGCTGCTTCATTTCACCAGGAATTGGCCAAGTGGCAGGTTCTATTACTGCGCCTTCGAGTGCGCCTTCTGGAACCTACGGTATAGTAATAACTGATAACGACCCGCACCCGCACACTGCCACTGGTTTCTTCACGGTGGGTACCCCATCTGCATTGTTGGTGCTGGATCCGGCCAGTGTTCAGCAGAGTCAACCGGTGGGATTCGCGGTAACAGGCTTGAATCCTGATGATACGAGTTGCACTATAACGGCGGGTGCGCCTGCGCCGTGGTCGGGTCCTGGAGGAACTGCCCCCGTATGTTCAGTTGCTGGCGGATATGCTTCCGGCTCGTTCACGGTGAGCAATACTGCTAGTGGTGGGTACTATTTGATTACGGTCACTGGTAATAGCGGCGACTTTGCGCAGAACTTCTTGGCCATTGAGTTGCAGAGCACGGTTACCACGTACAGTACAACGTCAACAACAAAGACCAGTTCTACTACGACTTCAACAACAACTACCTCTATGGCGACAAGTTACTCGTACTCGAGCTCAACCCTACAGACCACGGGGATCTACTACAGTAGTTTCACGCACGTTACGCTGACAACTGTCTCCGGCATAACTACGACAAGTCAAAGTATAACGACAACAACCACTCAGACCCAAACGTCAGTCCTGCAAACGATCACAACATCATTCACGACAGTGTCATGCGGTCCGCTGCCATGCGGATTCGCCATTAAGCCTCAGCTCATGAATGAGAGCATAAACCTGGGCCCATTCGCTGATAATATTGGACTGTTAGCGGTGTTGCTGTTGATAATCCCAATGCTGTTGAGGAGGTTGTTCTCTTGAAGTTGAAACTCCGCGAAGTTGCGTTGACGCTGGTTCTGTTGCTGGCGATATTAGGGGCGGTCGTAGCACTGAACACTCCTGCAAGCGCAAAATTAGCTGTAGCCACGTGCGGTGTCTCAGGGTGTGTTTCTACACCACCACTGTCCTCATCAACCAGCTATTCATACTCTGGGACTAGCGTTGTTTCACTTACAACCACTACTTCATCGTACACAACTTCCATCTCCAGTTCTACTACTACGACTACGGTGACGACGTCATCGACTTCTTGGAGTTATACGAGCTCGCAATCAACTACTACGACATCAACATCCTATTCGACGTCAATCACGGGGACGACAACAAGCTCACAAACAAATTGGGTGACTTGGCCCAGCACTACAACGACTACGTCCACGTACACGACCTTGGCCACGGTGAAGGGAACCCCCGTGCCATACTGCCCAGTAACATACGTGACCGGTGGTACTCCACTTGCCCCCTACGCGGCGTTTCTCCGTAGCTTCCGCGACAACGATATACAGAACACAACAGCTGGACGCGAATTTATGCTAACCTTCAACAGCTGGTACTACAGTTGGGCGCCTTCACTATCATACTCCGCAGCAACCAACCCGTTCGTATTCAAGGCTGTGCAGGTTGGCGCCTATCCACTCATTGCCATCCTCTACGCCTCATACTACTCGTACGCTGCCGTTGCCCCCTTCAGTACAGAAGCAGGAGCAATATTTGCGGGAATTGTAGCCGCCTCCCTCATGGGAGTAGTGTACTTGGCTCCAATCGCGTACCTCGCTGGCAAGCTCATTAGACGGCGTGGCAAATGGTTAATCTCAAAGCAGGTTACCTACTCTTCACTGACGTGGTTCGCGGCAAGTCTTGTTCTCTGTTCCACAGCCTACGCTGCAAGCTCAGGACAGCTATTAGCGGTGGGCACATCAAGTATGGCGCTTTCGATGCTCGCCCTTGGAAGTCAGCTTGGAACTAGAGCCCTTACCTTCATGCAGGTACCGTCAGCAAACCTTGCGAATTCAGTACTAGCATTCAGACGACTATCAAAGACACACTTCTAAAATCCCATTTTTCTTCCGGGAACATTCAAGGTCGCAGCAGGATAGTATGATTAACGCTTAACCCTTAGTGTGCAGTATTCTCTATGGAGGTCTAGGATCGTCTCTAGCAGAATAGTGTCAAAATCTGAAAATCGTAATCGTTTATTGTACAATTAGTGTGCAATCATCATCTTTGACGGAATAGTGTTAAAATAAGAATAGATGCATACCTGTCAAGATCGACATGAAGAGCCGAGTAAGCATTTACCTTGCGCTCGTAGCAATTTTCTTGATTGCCCAACCTATCATTGCGCAGACGTTTGCAGCCTCATTGATCTTTTACGGTGATCAGAACGTTGAAGAGTGGACAAGCACAATAGGTGGAGACCTCGTCCAAGCTTATGTCACATTCACTGTGACAACGCCCACGATTCTGCAGTCAGTATCAATGTTTCTCCAATATTCAGGTTCAGATGGTAGCCAGTGCATGTACTTCGGGGTTTACCAGGATAATGGTAGTGGGAGCCCAGCTGGGCAACCACTTGTTGCCGCCACAAGCCACGCCTACTGCCTTAGGAGCGCAGCAATCTGGGGTCCTGCTTGGCAAACATGGAAGCTTTTACCCTCTGACTATATGGCTATCCTAACTCCTGGAACCTACTGGCTATGCACGCTAGCAAGTCAAAATTACGGAACGGTTTACCACTACTCATACAGTGGTGCATACGACTGGACTTACGGGTACTCGGATTACTTCTTCCCAGCCCCATACGCTAATGGCTTCCCACAATTCTTCAGCACCAGTCCAGCAGCAGAAACAAGTGGTCCATTCAGCTTCTACGCAACTGGCACAACTGCATGACTTTCTGAGTTCATACGCTTAACTGGCCATAATACTAAGAAGACCCTGTAGCGTCCTTGAACGTCATGGTTCGATATCCCATACTTTTGATGCTGTTCATAGTCCTCCTCTGTAGCTGTCCTCCCGCACTTGTAGCTCAAACCGGTTCACAACTCCAGCTAGCTCTGATCGGAAATGGAACCGGACCGTATTACGCTCCTGCGGGACAAACCACCCAGTTGAAAATCGAGATCTTCAATCTTGGCCCGAGCGACGTTTTCATGGTCCGCGGTGAGACCTATCTTGACCCCAATTTGAATGGTAACTGGCAGCTTACCCATTCGGAGGATCTCGGTAGTTTTCACGTCGCCAAATTAGAATCCGCCATATGGACATTCGAATTGCAGATGCCATCTCAAATTCAAGCTCAGAACACCACCAACGGGATCCCACAAGTTCCATTGCTAATGAAAATCGTATACTCAAACCCTGACGGGAAACAGCAAAGCGCATCCGCTGAGTTCGTTCTAAGTGTTCCTGGAGCAGTAAACACACATGTTGATTATTCACTTTACGTTATAATACTAGGAGCTGTGGTTCTAGCCGTTGCAGTAATTATCATCCGGGGAGCTAGACGCCGATCGATAAGAAAGGCGCAGTCCTGACTCGATCTAGCTTCGTCTTATGGCGTCAGCGTAGAAATATGCCT
Source organism: uncultured Candidatus Bathyarchaeia archaeon (assembly GCA_964484575.1). GTDB lineage: Archaea > Thermoproteota > Bathyarchaeia > 40CM-2-53-6 > 40CM-2-53-6 > FEN-987. Next base: position 3,665 of record CAZAGP010000132.1, read on the forward strand.
TATATCAAAATGTCATCTTCAGA
>CAZAGP010000133.1:0-3427 GCA_964484575.1 uncultured Candidatus Bathyarchaeia archaeon
GGGGTGGACCCAGTCTACCACCACCGCCTGAAGTTGCAGACGAGATTATTCGAAGGATAAGAGAAGATCCGCAGGGGAGCACAGCGTACTGCGGGACCCGCGGGTTTCTCGAGCTTAGGAAATTAATCGGGGAAGACTGGGTGAAGCATGACGGTGAAGAGTACAATCCCGAGAAGGAGATAATTCTCACGGATGGCGCAACCGAAGCAATCTTCTGCGCGTTCCTATCACTATTCAATAAGAATGATGAGGTCGTTCTAACCAACCCGACTTACCTAGGGTACTTGGAAGCCTTCCAACTTGCGGGGGCACGAGCGAAACGTCTCCCAGTGGACGTGAAGGACGGGTACCAACCGAGTCTGGAAATCCTAAAGCAGGTTGTCAACAAGCGAACGAAGGCTGTGGTTCTCCTGAGCCCTGATAACCCTACAGGCAGGATCATCAAGGAAGACTTCATCAAAGGTCTGCTTGACTTAGCTATCGAATATGATTTTTGGATAGTCAACGATTCCACCTACCGTGACATCGTCTACGATAAGCCTCAACCTAAGATCAGTTCAATGCCTGGAGCCCATGAACGTGTCCTTTCAGTCGGAAGCTTCTCGAAGGAAGCCTCCGTACCTGGACTTAGACTAGGCTATGCGTTAGGTCCATCAGAACTCATAGACGGTATCGAGAAGGTCAAACAGTACACGACGCTTGCACCAAACATACTCAGCCAATACGCTGTCCTCCCCTTCATGAAGAACAACGTGAAGGAAAGATACCTCCACGATTACGTTCTGCCCATTTACAGGAAGAGACGTGACGTCATGGAAGAAGCCATTAAACAGTACTTGCCTGAAGCAGGCCTCGTTAGACCTGACGGAGCATTCTACTTCTTCGTCGACATGCGTCATTACCTACAACTAATGGACCGTGACGAACAAGACTTCTGCAATCGGCTACTTACTCGAAAAGGAGTCATTGTCATACCAGGATCCTACTTCGGAGACAAAGGAATAGGACATGTTAGGCTTACGTTCGTCAGCGAACCCGAAGATAGAATCAAACTCGGCCTACAACGCATCGGCGAATACGTCTTCTCATACGCATTTTCCATGTGACACTAAGCCCAAGGCATGTGAACTCTCTATACTATACGGCTACTGGTTTAGATTCCGGGAACAAGTACTGAAAGCTATATTCTAGTGCTTAAACTATATTCCTTCGTGCTTAGCTTGGAAGCTAGGAAAGTACAGAGAGTCGGATATTCCACCCTAACAGTTTCACTACCAAGAGAATGGGTCGAGGACGTCAAGCTAAAAGCGGGCGATATCGTTTCAATAAAACGTGAAGATGATGGCTCCCTCAAGCTTATCCCTGGCACGGAGCATAAGAGCGAAGAGATAAGGAACTGCCTCGTAAACGCGGACCTGTGCAGCTCAACTAATCTTCTAACCAGGGTGATTACGGCAAATTACATTCTTGGCCATGACACTATTCAAATCGCAGCCAAAGACGAATTGAGTAAGCATCATCTAGATGAGATTCGTGCCACAACGCAGCGGTTAACCGGATTAAGCATCGTCGAGCAGACCCTCCGTCAAGTCACGCTCCAAAGTTTCGTTGACCCAACACGCTTCCCAATATACGGACTAATGCGCCGCTTGCATATCATACTCTCCTCAATGCTGGACGTCTCCATCAAGGCGCTGGTGGAACGGAGACCTGACCTGGCCGCGGAAGTCGCTCACATGGAGGAGGAGTCGGACAGGATATATTGGCTGATCGTCCGCCAACTTCTACTCGCTATCAGGGACAGAAGCGTCGGCACGAGGATTGGAATCGAATCGCCACTTCACATTCCGGGCAACAGGGTTGTAGCCAAGACGCTTGAGGAGATGGCTGATTCAGCCGAGAGCATAGCCAACGAGGTTATCCTCCTTAAAGACAAGGAAGCAGTAAGCGACTCAATCCTGAACGAAATAGGCAGGTACGCTAACGAAGTGATGAAAACCTCCGACCTCAGCATGAAGGCGCTACTCACTTCAGACATCCAAATCTCCAACGACTCCGTTGAACGAGTGCAGACCTCAGAGAATGAGGAGCGACGTCTCACACAGAAGGTGCTGACCTACGTGAAGGACGTGAACGTCGCCGTCAGCCTGAGAAGCATCGTCCTAAACCTCGGCCAAATAAACAAGTACTGCCGAATTATTGGTGAAATAACGATCAACCGAATTCTTGAGAAGCCCAGTGAAATCTGCGACTACGTACCATTAGCTGAAGTGAAAGCCACCAGCTAATGCTTCAGCTCTCTTCCGACCATAAACAGGTCGGAGTGAATTTCGTAATTCAACGATTTGAAGAACTCTAATGATGTATGGTTGGATTTGTAGATTTGCGCGTTCACCTTCACCGCGCCCTTACTAATCAAACGTCTCTCAACCTCCCTGATCAGTACTCTGCCGATGCCGGATCTTCGATGGTCGGATCTTACAGCAAGATGGTTAAGCCATCCTCGTCGGCCGTCCCAAGTTCCGAGCACTACTCCCACGAGTTCTCCATCATCTTCAGCTACGAGAAACAGGTCTGGGTCCCGCTCTAGCTTCAACTTAACCCCCTCACGTTCATCGCCTGGTCTCAGGATGATGCCTGCCTCCTTCCATAGCTGCACAACCCTCTCATAGTCGCTTAGCGTGAACTCTCGAATGCGCAAATCTATCTAGCAACGCAAATGGATTGTTGCCCTTAAGTGTGCTCGTTCACTCTGTCCGATCTCGAACGTCGTTGAAGTATACGAAAATGGCTTCTGCTGGAACGCGTAAAATTATAGGTCAGAGATTATCGTAAGTTAAGTCGCTATTTGGGGAACGGGTATGCAACTCAGCGAGCTGGTCCTAGAAAGTTTCGAAGAGGCGCTTAAGTCTAAGAAACCTCTTGCTGTGGATTTCTACGCGGACTGGTGCGTCCCCTGCAAGGCGGCTGACGAAATAATCGAGAAGCTGGCTGAAGTTTATCAGGGTAAATTGAGTTTCTTTAGAGTAAACGTTGACGAGAACCGAAACATTGCTGACCGATATGAACTGATTAGTATCCCCGCGCTTCTAATCTTCTCGAAAGGTCAAGTTGTTAGACAGTTTGTGGGGTTACGCAAGATCAAAGGATGCAGGCGAGTAATCACCCGACTGCTCGCTTCACTCTAACTTCCCGTATCGAAACGATTTGCGCTCACTGCTTCTCAGCAACGTACGGGTGAACCATCTTCGCCGGGTCGACTATGCGGTCGAATTCGGCTTCTGAAACGTAGCCTAATTTCACAGCGGCATGCTTGAGGGTTAAGTCGTGCTCGAGAGCGTAGTGCGCCACTCTCGATGCTTTATCATACCCAATAACTGGACAGAGTGCTGTCACGAGCATAAGCGAGCGCTCGAGGAAGGTGGCG
>CAZAGP010000134.1:0-9779 GCA_964484575.1 uncultured Candidatus Bathyarchaeia archaeon
GGTTTCTTCTGCATCCATAACCCGAAATTAAGCAGGGTCGACGCAGGGTAGTCCAACCCGTTAGGGTTGCCGGAACGGAGCTTCGAAGAAGCGGAGTGTAGGGAGAGTTCAAATCTCTCCCGGCCCACCACCAACGAACTGTCGACATCCTTTTTGGGTCCTCATAGCATGAACCCCTAAACCTAGCGTAGTTGAGGACGTACTAGGCATATTAGTTAAGCAGCTCAGTGAAAATGGTCGTTAGTTATGAAGGAAAGAAGAGGGGTGATTGTATATGGGGAAGAAAGAGAAAGAAGAGATTAAGGAACTTAAGAAGGATGTTAAGAAACTCAGGGAAGATTTGGATAAACACTTCGAGAGACATCTAAAAGCCTTGGAACGGCGAAAGCAACAAACGAAACAGTGAGTAACGTCACAGCAACACAAGACAACGAGTTAGAATAATTCGAATCCTGGACCCTTGCGTTAGATACTCGCAGGCGTAGGCATGTATCACGCAAGCGACACCAGTGTACGTGCGACACGCGTAATACACCCCATGGGCATTATCATTAGCGGAGGAAGATTCCGTGAAGGCGCTTGCGCCAATCCTATTCGGGTTCCTGGTGATAACGTCAACCCTGTTCGGTCTCGTCTACGCTAGTCCCACGATTCAGCCAACGCAGTCATCTGGCGGATACCCTCCATTCTATTGCGTTGTGTATTCGACCACAAACCCGCCGTTCCTCTCCTATTATTACTCGCAGGTACCCTGCCCCATCCCATTCCATCCTCCAAGAGACAACCCAAGCCACTGACCGCGATCAACACGACGGATCGGTGTCATCTAGACTGTGAAGTTTGCACGATACTTGTCAATCTAGCTTGTGAACATACGATAGATAAGCGGATGCGAATACAAGTAGAACTAGCTTAACCCCCCCGGGCGAATAGGTACCGCTCGCTTCCTGGGGATCAAGAAACGATGACCCGCCTATTATTGTGAAAGGATTAAGCACTCTAGTTTACGTAGGAATTGGAGGATGTCTCCGTAACGTTTGCGTTTGGTGGCTTGAGGTCCCAGCGGCGTAGCAATTCGTTTACTGAAGTTCGGTTCATTTTTCAACCAAGATTTTCTTTCCTCGTTTGTGAAGCACAGTTGGTTCGTTTTGCGCAAGCTTGGAGATTGAGAACTAGGCGAATAGATACGGTTTCTAGCAGGAAGGAGAACAGTAAATGCTTGAGCTTGTTCAGGCCTATTCTTTCGCACCAAATAGTTACCAATGGCGACAAGGTTCAGTAATCCTACAATCGCTAGTACTGAAGGGATAGTTATGCCAGACACCGTTTCAATGAAGAGCAATACTCCTCCGATACTTAACCCGCAAATTCGCAATATCATGTGCCAGAAATGGTCCGTGACATGGGGTTTTGAGTTCGCTGACACCGTTTTCAACGGTCCGACACTCTCATACGGTACCGTCAGCATGGAATAGTGGATGATGTAACTGACTGCTGGACTGAATGGTTACACTGAAGTTTCATCATTATTCTAGAACATTAATCACGACGTCTCGGGAAATATGCCCTCATGCTCGGCAGGGTAATTCCGAGCGCGAGAACTCTGGCTTAACTGTCGCAATCATTTGCATCGCAATCTTCGATCAGCGCTCCAGTCTCACGTCACTATGTCAAAACGACCTATCCGTATCCGCGGTCTCATCATTCTACGAACAGCTTAGTAATTTGGGTGGATAGAAGTGCTGAACCGGCATAGCACTCTAATCTTACTAACGCTAGCTTCAGTAGCCTTACTTCAAATCACGCTCGCCTACGCGGTCACTAACCCTGTGGTACCGCCAGGTTTCGTAGAACTTACAGGACCGCATGGCTTGTCCGTCATAATTGGACCCTTAATCCACCTTCCAAACGGAGGTTACGAGAGGGAAGTAATTATTCCCGGCCGGCAGCCCTTCATGGTCAGCACCGAACCTGGAGTGACACCTCAGGAAGTCGCTGACATCTACGGTTAAACGGACCGGTTTGACTAGTCCCCCAAGCGGAGCTCGGAAGGATTCTTAAGTTGCAGAGCCTATCTAAGACTCGGACTGGAGTTGCCATTATCTAGGGACGAATTTACGAAGCTTAAGCCGATGGACCCAACGTTAGAGGAACAGGTTCTCGAGTTTCTCCGGAAGAATTCCCAACTTGCTTACACCCCTATGGAGGCCACTTTGGGGATTGATCCAAATGCGCTGATTCGTCATCCTGACGCGGACCGGGTTATCCACGCCACTTTGGAAGGCCTGCGAGCTAGAAAAATGGTTGTGGGAAGGTCTCGAGAGGGGCACGCTGGCCCGGAGTATTTCTACGCGGTGCCATGAATGACCTAAGCGCAAGTATGCTGAGGCACATCCCCATTGCAGAACGCTTAGCCGAGTTACCGAAATTGGATGCGGAAATAAGGGAGTGAATCTAATACGAGACGGTTCACATTAGGATCTTGATGCGGTTTGCCGCGCGGAAAGATGCGACGATCAACGAAGTTTCTTCTCGTACTCTTCCCGCTAATTCTGTTTATTATTGCCGCGTTCTTTGGTCTTGTCCACCATTTCTATCGATATGATTGGGCGGGGATGCTGACTTACTACTTTGTTATAGCCTGCGTCATCTCCGTTTTCATCGAGTTACTGCTTGTCAGTTTCCAAGACTGACGGGCTGAGTGTGAGGAGTGCGTGATTAGTAGCCTAGAGCGTAAGCGGACTGCATCCTTGACGACGCAGCAGCGCTGACGACGCGGGTTGAGGGGTCGTAGGAGACTGCAGTGACTTTACCGTTCACCCATCCGTCCTCAACAATAATTTTGTGTCCTCGTCGTCTAAGGCCGTGGATGACCGCGCTAGGTATCCTATCCTCCAGGTGGAGTTCACCCAGACGCGTTCGCCTCGGATAGAAGGAACTGGGGAAGTGAGTATTGTGAAAGGTTGCTGCGTCAATGGCCGCTTGGAGGTTCATATCGAACTCTGTGACGTTTAGGAAGAATTGAACGGTCCATTGGTCTTGCTGGTCTCCGCCTGGTGTTCCGAAGGAGAGTACTGGAAGATTATCGGATGTGACGAGCGATGGTGAGAGTGTGGTTCTTGGACGTTTACCTGGTGCGATGCAGTTCGGGTGCCCGTCGGTTAGGTTGAACATTTCCCCTCTTGTACCAAGTGGGAATCCTAAACCTTCGATGACGGGGGAGCTGTGTATCCAGCCTCCGCTTGGTGTGGCGCTGACCATGTTTCCTTCAGCATCGCAGGCGTCCAGGTGCGACGTGTCGCCTCCGGATTTTCCTGTTTTTCTTCTAGTCTCGACCTGAACGTTTCCTTCTCCTGGTCTCAGTTTCATGGAGGCTTTCCGCATGTCTATCAGTTTCCTTCTTTGCTGGGCGTAACCGCGTGAAAGCAAACGGTCGAGTGGAATTTCAGAAAAGAGCGGGTCGCCGTAGAATGCTTCTCTGTCGGCGAATGCGAGTTTAGCTGCTTCCGTGATTACGTGAATATAGTTAACTGAATTGTGCCCGAATTCAGCTAATTCGAAGCCTTCTAGTAGCCTTAACTGTTGCAGGAAGACAGGCGCTTGGCTCCATGCGCCGCACTTGTGAACTGTGAGTTCTTTCCAGCCGACGGTGACTGTTTCCTCTATCCTAGTCTCGTATTCCGCAAGGTCCTGTGTGGTCATGAGTCCGTTGTGCGGTTTACCGGTTGCGTCTTTAACCGCGTGATTTGCAGTGAACCGCACAATCTTCTGTGCGATGTCGCCAGAGTAGAATCTTTCCCGGGCTGCTTCGAGGCCGCCGGATTCAGCTAGGCTTCGTAGAGTTCTCGCCAGGTCTGGTTGCTTCATGATTTGACCGATAGTGGGCACTTTGCCGTTAGGGAGGAAAATCTGGGCCGTGGATGGCCATTCCGTGATGAACCTTCGAGCGTGCTCGCTAATGTGCGCGAATAGCTGGGAGTTGACTGCGAACCCGTTCTGCGCGTACCTGATTGCTGGAGCCATAACTTCTTTGAGTGACATTGTTCCGAACTTCCTGAGGCATGTGAGCCACGCGTCGAAGGAAGAGGGCACCATGGCTGGGAGAAATCCATCGCCTGGAACTATTCTAATTCCGTTCCTCCGGAAATATTCTAATGTTGCTTTTGCTGGTGCAGTTCCTTGGCCTGAGATGGCGTAGGTTCTCTTCTCTCTTGCGGAATAGATTATGATGGGGCATTCTCCGCCTATGCTGTTCATGTGAGGTTCTACAACGTGCAGCGTTAGCCCTGTCGCGACAGCGGCGTCAATTGCGTTGCCGCCCTTTGATAGGATTTCGAAGCCTGACTCAGTTGCTAGATAGTGACTGGACGTTACGCATCCTTTGACTCCACTGATAACTGGTCTAGTTTCAGGAAGCATGAACATCAGTTGAAGTGTTACTTGTTTTCTTCTGATTGGGCAACTCGGCCGCGTGCGACTGCCTGCGAAGCTACTAGTCGGGCGATTGGAACCCTATAAGGTGAACAGCTTACGTAGTCAAGGCCGATTTCGTGGCAGAACTCCACCGAGCTAGGTTCGCCTCCATGTTCTCCGCAAATTCCAACTTTGAGGTACGGGTTAACTTTCCTTCCAGCATCTGCTGCGAGTCGCATCAGTCTGCCGACGCCCGCACGGTCAAGTACTTCGAACGGGTTGGATGCGAGGATCTTCTTGTCAAAGTAGTCTTTGAAGAATTTAGCCTCCGCATCATCTCTGCTGAACGCGAAGGTTGCCTGCGTGAGATCGTTTGTGCCGAATGAGAAGAAGTCAGCGTATTTCGCTATCTGGTCGGCTGTGAGGGCCGCTCTTGGTACTTCGATCATTGTTCCAATCTTGTACTCGACCTTCGCGGCCAATCGGGTTAGGACTTCGTCTGCAACGAACGAAACTCTTTCTCTCAGAAACTTGATCTCATTTGCTTCGCCTACGAGAGGAAGCATTATCTCAACTCGAACTTTCACGCCTTCGACTAAAAGTTCTGCGGCGGCCTCGAAGATTGCTCGAGTTTGCATTTCATAGATCTCAGGGTGGCTGATTGCTAACCTGCAGCCTCGGTGACCTAGCATCGGGTTATGTTCGGCGAGGGTGATTACCTTGCGTAGAACTCGCTCTTTCGATGCAAGTACCTCGGCGGAATGATTGGCTCTGAGTTCAGCGACGTCGCGTACGAGTTCTTCATACTTCGGTAGAAACTCGTGGAGGGGGAGGTCTAGGAGTCTGATTGTGACTGGTAGGTCATGCATGTTACGGAAGATTTCTTTGAAGTCGTTCTTCTGCAGTGGTTTGAGCTTCTCTAGCGAGCTTGCTCTATCCGCGTCGCTGTCGGAGAGGATCATTTGCTGAACTATCGGTAAACGGTCTTGTGCGTTGAACATTCTCTCAGTTCTACACAGGCCGATACCGTCCGCTCCGAAGTCGCGTCCTTTTGTTGCGCCGTCGGGTGTGTCCGCGTTGGCTCGAACTCCGAGTTTGCGTATTTCGTCAGCCCAGCCTAGGAGTTTCTCTGATTCCTCGCTAAGTTTCGGTTCGATCGTGGGGACTTGACCGAGGAGCACGTTGCCAGTGGTTCCATCAATTGTTATGATATCGTTCTCTTTAACTGTGACTTTGCGCGTGAGGAACGTGTGCGTTGCTGGGTCTATCTTTATTTGTTCGCAGCCGACAACTGCGGGTTTTCCCATTCCTCGGGCAACAACGGCGGCATGAGAGGTCATTCCTCCCCTGCTGGTTAGGACGCCTTTCGCCGCGATCATTCCGTGTATGTCTTCCGGCGCGGTCTCTTCTCGTACTAGGATGACGCTTTCGCCTACGCTTCCTAATCTGTGGGCCTCGTCAGTGTCGAAGATGACTTTGCCCGTGGCTGCTCCCGGGGAGGCAGGCAGACCTGTTGCTATCGGTCTTGATCGACTGTTTGGGTCAACTTGTCGGTGGACAAGTTGCTCAATTTGTGAAGGTGAAATTCGAAGTAGGGCCTGTTCCTTGGTCAAGAGCTTTTCAGAGACCATGTCCACGGCGATCTTGATGGCTGCGGTGGCTGATCGTTTTCCTGACCTTGTTTGGAGTAGATACAGCTTCTTCCTTTCTATGGTAAACTCGGTATCCTGCATGTCTCTGAAATGTTCTTCAAGAAGCTGGCAGACGCGCGAAAGTTCCTGATAAGTGTCAGGTAAATCGTCACGTAACCGGGCAATCGGCTTTGGCGTGCGGATTCCCGCTACAACGTCTTCACCTTGAGCGTTGATCAGGTATTCGCCGAAGAACACGTTTTCGCCTGTTGAAGGATTGCGAGTGAAGCAGACACCGGTCGCCGAGTCCGCTCCCATGTTCCCGAAGACCATTGACTGGATATTGACGGCGGTTCCTAGCGTGTCAGGTATCTTGTTTGCCTGCCGGTAGACCTTGGCTCTTTGGCCATTCCACGATTGGAAGACCGCTGCCACGGCCATTCGAAGTTGCGTCTGCGGGTCGTCGGGGAAATCTTTACCCGTCCTCTCCTTAATCAGTGTCGTGAATTCGCGTGTAAGGGTTTGAAGAGTCTTCGAGTCCAAGTCGACGTCAGATTCAACCTTCAACGATTGCTTGTGGCGTTTGATTATTGACTCAAACTCGTCTCCTCTCACTCCCATGACGACTTTGCCGAACATCTGGATGAATCGACGATACGCGTCGTATGCGAATCTTTCGTTCCCGGTTTGGTGAATTAGTCCTTGGACGGTTGTGTCGTTGAGTCCGAGGTTGAGAATAGTATCCATCATACCAGGCATCGAAATTGGGGCTCCCGATCGGACGGATACTAGGAGTGGGTTGTTCGCGTCCCCGAAGACTCTGCCCACTTTCGACTCGACAAGCCGAAGCTTACTCATAATCTCCTGCTCGAGGCCTGGAGGAAAATTGGAGTTGTGTGAACTGTAATAGTTGCAAGCTTCAGTCGTTACCGTTAGCCCTGGCGGCACAGGTAATCCCAGTATAGTCATCTCCGCTAAGTCTGCGCCCTTTCCGCCGAGTAAACCGCGTAATCTTGTACTGCCCTCTTCGAAGACGTAAACGTACATCACTTTAACCTCATACCGAAACAGATTGGCGAGTCCAGCTCTGTAATCTTCTGCTAGATAAATCTCGATCAGAAGCTTAGAGGGGCCGGAATTGGGGAAGAGTTGGTACATAAAACCAGTGAGGCTTGACGCCGTACCCGGTCTTGAGCGGAATACGATTCAGTTCACTCGCGGAAGAGTTGAGATTTCCAGATTATCAAATCTGGGAACTATAGTAGCTAAATATTACCCAATCTGATCTCGACGGAAAATACACGATTAGGTGAAAGAATATTGGCATCTAAATTGCTGCTCTGGTTCAATGAGATTTCAAAAGAGGACGTCCCGCTAGTGGGCGGCAAGTCCGCTAGCCTAGGAGAAATGACGTCAAAGACCAAAGTTCCCGTGCCATACGGGTTCGCGTTGACTGCTGACGCGTACCGGCTGTTCATACGGGAGAACGGGATTGAAGGTAAGATTGCTGATGCCCTCAAACCTCTGACTGACGCGAATGACACTGTCATGTTGCAGAAGGTTGGAGCCCAAATCAGGGAGTTGATTACTTCTGGCAAGGTGCCTAAAGAATTGGAGAAGGAGATTGTCCAAGCCTATCAGGAATTGGCAGCGCATGAAAAAGTGAAGAACCCGTTCGTCGCTATCCGAAGTTCAGCAACTGCTGAGGATCTGCCGGACGCTAGCTTCGCAGGTCAACAGGAAACATACTTGAACGTTACAGGTGCGGAGAGCGTCATCTCAAGCGTCAAAGAGTGTTACGCGAGTCTCTTCACTGACCGGGCGATTTTCTACCGAGTACAGAAGGGCTTCAAACATATGGATGTCGCCCTCTCAGCGGTAGTGCAGATGATGTGCTACTCAGAATCCAGTGGAGTAATGTTCACGATTGATCCAACAAATGGCGACGAGTCAGTAATCCTGGTGGAAGCCTCCTACGGTTTAGGGGAGTATGTAGTGAAGGGCAGCGTTACTCCCGACGATTATTACGTTGACAAAGGAACGTTGAAGATCACTAAGAAAACGATTCCCACCAAAACTATCATGCTCGCTCAGAAGACTGGAGGCGGAACAGAAGAGAGGAAAGTGCCTTCCGAGCTGAAAGACAGGCAGGTTATCACGGATGATCAAGTAATAGAACTGGCACGGTTCGCGTTAACGATTGAACAACACTATGGACGAGCGATGGACATTGAATGGGGCCTTGACAAGCAGACTGGTAAACTGCTAATTCTACAAGCACGACCGGAGACTGTTTGGTCATTGAAGAAGAGTCCGATTGAAAGCAAAGCACCAATCATAACGGAGAAGAAAGTGCTCCTGAAAGGTTTACCGTCAGCGCCTGGAGTAGGTGCAGGAAGAGTACACGTCATACTATCCGTGGAGAAAGTCACCGAATTCAAAGAGGGCGAGGTCCTAGTCACTGAGATGACAACACCGGACTGGGTCCCAACCATGAAGAAGGCTAAAGCGATCGTTACAGACGCCGGAGGAATGACCTGCCACGCAGCCATCGTCAGCCGTGAGATGGGAATCCCATGCATTACAGGCACAAAAGTAGGCACGAAAGTTCTCGAAACAGGCAAAGAAGTTACAGTAGACGCTAAGATGGGCATGGTTTACGAAGGAATAATCCAGGAGCCACCTAAACAGGAACAACGAGTCTCCGGCGACGGGTTAGCTGGATTCGTTGACCCAACAGTCACCGGAACCAAGATCTTCGTGAACCTAGGCGAACCAGAATTAGCCGACAAAATCGCGCAGATGCCAGTTGACGGCGTAGGCCTACTTCGAATGGAATTCATCGTCAGCGATCACGTTAAGAAACATCCAATGATGCTAATCGAGAGCGGACACCCTGAAGAGTTCGTTCTCAAACTTTCGGCAGGGCTTGAAACGATCTGCAGAGCGTTCTACCCACGCCCAGTAGTCCTCAGATTCAGCGACTTTAAGACAAATGAGTACGCGAAACTTGAGGGCGGAGAGAAGTACGAAGGGGGCGTTAACGAAGCGAACCCGCTAATCGGATGGCGCGGAGCAAGCAGATACACCGACCCCAGGTTCGAACCAGCCTTCAAACTTGAGATCGCCGCGGTCAAACGGGTCAGGAACGAAATGAGCATGAAAAACCTATGGTGCATGATCCCATTCAATAGGACCGTTGACGAATTCGTAAAGATCCGGGAACTACTACGCCAAGAAGGCTTAACACAGTCAGAGGACTTCAAACTCTGGGTCATGGCTGAGATCCCGAGCAACGTAATTCTAGCAGACGAATTCTGCAAGGCAGGCGCGGACGGATTCTCAATAGGAAGCAACGACCTAACAATGCTGATCCTCGGCGCAGATAGGGATAACGAAGTCCTAGCACCACTCTTTGATGAACGAAACTTAGCGGTTAAACGTGCAATTCAGAGCCTGATTGAAACCGCTCACAAGTACGGAAAGACTGTCAGCATTTGCGGCCAAGCACCAAGCGTATACCCAGAATTCGCAAAGTTCCTCGTTGAAGCAGGCATAGACAGCATATCCGTAAATCCGGACGTAATAGTCCACACAAGACGCTCAGTTGCGCAAATCGAGCACAGAGTCGTCCTCGACGCCGCCAGGAAACAGAATAACGACAAGAAGTAACGGGAATCGGAGAAACTAAAAGGGTAGGGCTGTTCGTAACCCTGATGCGCTACGAACGGCACG
>CAZAGP010000135.1:0-4130 GCA_964484575.1 uncultured Candidatus Bathyarchaeia archaeon
CAGGTGACAATTCAAGACGGGAAAGTAGTTGGAGTCCGTAGTGGCTGCTCAACGTCATTGAGCAAATTCCTGAACTACAATCAGGAAAGATATGCCACTCCGATGATGAGGAAGAATGGGAGACTCGAAACCGTAGCTTACGATGAAGCTATCGCGACCTCTGCGCAGATTCTTGCAAACGCGAAATATCCAATTCTCTACGGGTGGAGCTCAACGAATTGTGGAGCCATCAGGACAGGAGTTGAACTCGCAGAATGGGTTGGAGGAGTAATCGATAATACGACAACCGTATGTCATGGCCCAACACTGCTAGGTGTGCACGATATTGGAGAAGTCGGAAGTTCCCTCGGAGAGATTAGGCAACGTGCAGACCTGATAATCTATTGGGGAGCTAACCCTGTCCATTCACATCCTCACCACATCTCCCGATACTCCGCGCTGAGCAAAGGGCGGTTTAGGAAGGATCGAAAGGACCGAACCGTTATCGCCGTCGACGTGAGGAGAACTGATACAGCAAAACTGGCAGATCACTTCCTCCAAATACCCCCCAACAGTGACTACGAATTATTGTGCGCCTTGAGAATGGCGGTAAGAGGCGACGAACTAGAACAAGACGTTATTGCAGGTATACCCGCCGATAAAATAGAGCAGATGGCGGACTTAATGACCGGCTGCGAGTTCGGCGTCATATTCTTCGGCGTCGGTCTTACGATGACTTCAGGTAGACACAGGAATGTTGATGGTGCTCTCTCGCTAGTTCGCGACCTTAACGCGAGAACCAAATTCCTAATACTCCCCATGAGAGGGCACTTCAACGTCACGGGAGCTGACCAAGTCTCTGCATGGTTAACCGGCTACCCGTATGCAGTTGACTTGAGTCATGGTTTTCCGCGGTACAACCCCGGCGACACCACCGTCGTAGATATTCTAGCCAGAGGCGATTGTGATGCCGCCCTAGTTGTCGCAGCGGACCCAGTATCCAACTTTCCTGTCGATGCGGCGAGACGAATGACTGAGATCCCAGTCATAACAATAGATCCGCACCCATCAGCAACTACGATACTCTCACAAATAGTATTTCCATCCGCCGTCGTAGGCATCGAGACAGGTGGCACAATCTACAGAATGGATGGGGTCGCTATAAGAACGAAAGCTATTGTTCATCCGCCGCCCGGAATCCGCTCTGATGAACAGATCCTACGAGACATACTCGCGAAAGTCAAGGAACTCAAAGGATCGTGAACTTCATTGAGCGAACTCATTGTCAAGAACGGATTCGTCTACGACCCATCCAACGGGATAAACGGAGAACGCGCAGACATATGCGTACGAGACGGCAGAATCGTTGAAAGCGTCGGTCCAACCGCCATCGTCGTCGACGCTTCAAACATGCTGGTGATGCCAGGAGGAGTCGACATTCACTCTCACATCGCAGGCTCCAAGGTTAACGGCGGCAGAATCCTTCGACCAGAGGACCATGTGAAAGATGTCGAATCTCATACGGCAATTACGCGAGCAGGAACAGGTCATTCAATACCCACAACGTACACGACTGGTTACCGATACGCCCGCATGGGATACACAACCGTATTCGAACCTGCATCCCCTCTGCTAAAAACGAGGCACACACACGAAGAACTCAATGATACCCCAATAGTTGACAAAGGCTGTTTTCCACTCTTCGGAAATGACTGGCACACGATGGAGTTTCTGGAAGAGGGCCGCGTCGAAGAATGCGCAGCTTACATAGCGTGGATGCTTAGGGCGACGAAGGGGTACGCAATTAAGATTGTGAACCCCGGTGGCGTAGAGGCTTGGCGATCTGGAAAATCCTTGGTTGGGCTTAACGAGCAAGTGCCCAACTTCGAGATCACGCCGCGGGAGATCCTACGGGGTATCTGTAAAGCTAACCAACTGCTAAACCTACCCCACTCAATACATGTGCACACGAACGATCTCGCAAAGATTGGAAATTATGAAACTACAATCGAAACGATGGAAGCAGTACGGGACCTAGCTGTCGAAGACAGACCAATCATCCATGTTACCCACGTTCAATTCACAGGAAGGACCGGAAGCGCGTGGCACAACGTCGGGTCGGGCGCCCCAGAGATCGCTGCCTACGTGAACAAGCACAAACACGTAACCGTCGACATCGGCCAGGTCATATTCATGGACACAACAACCATGACAGCTGACGGAGGTTTCCAGTACATGCTGTATCAGCTGTCACACAACAAGTGGATGAACTCCGATGTGGAGGTAGAAACAGGCGCAGGAGTCGTCCCGTACACTTACAGACCTCGAAATTATGTGAACGCGGTCCAGTGGGGGATTGGGCTCGAGCTAGCACTTCTGATAGAGGACCCTTGGAGAGTGTACCTGACAACCGACCACCCTAACGGAGGAGATTTCACTAAGTATCCGCGAATCATCTCATGGCTCATGAGTACCAAAGCCAGAGAAAGAGCAATGCGTAAAATCAACGGAACGGCTAAGCGAAAGCTCGACCTGCAAGCCTTAGATCGCGAATACTCATTCTCAGAGATTGCAACAATCACCCGAGCCGGTACGGCACGCGCACTAAACTTGCACCAGAAAGGACACCTAGGCATCGGAGCAGATGCTGACATTTCTATCTATAACATTAATCCGAAAGAGGTCAACCCTTCCCGAGAATATAGGACCGTTAGAAGGGCATTGAAAGCAGCCGCGTTCACGATCAAAGACGGTAGAATAGTCGTCAAGAACGGCGAAGTGACGGAAACTCCCCAGGGACGCACATACTGGGTTGATAGCGAAGTGCCTCAACCATTAGCGAGCGAAGTCGAATCAAAACTACGTCGAAACTTTAGAGAATACTACACAGTCGAAATGGACAACTATCAGATGGATGATGATGAACTAGAGAACTCGCATAAGATCACCGTAAAGGCGCGGTTATAGCCCTTGGCGGAAGTATTTCTCCGTCTACTGCGAAGCATTCAACTGCCCATAGATGCTCCGGAAATCACGCCCAACCTCCTAGCTACTAAATCAGAAGCTGAAATAAGCAACTTGAAAATCTGGGAGGGAAACGCGAAGGTCGAACTCAGCCGAGTTTTTCAAGTTTCAGTAAATGACGACGGCGATGCAAACAAGACGTTAATTCGAATTATCGGAAACGTTGCCAAAGTACGCAGAATCGGATACCGAATGGAGACCGGCTCAGTAATAATCGAAGGCAACGTCGGAATGTATCTTGGTGAAGAGATGTCAGGTGGCTCAATCGTAGTCACAGGGAACGTAGAGTCATGGCTAGGGGTAAAAATGAAAGGAGGACAAATAGAAGTCAAGGGCAACGCCGGAGACTTAGTCGGTGCCGGTTACCGTGGAACTACACTCGGAATGAATGGCGGTTCGATATTGATCAACGGTAACGCAGGAGATGAGATCGGTTGCTGGATGAGAAACGGAACAATACGAGTCAAAGGGAACACAGGATTCATGCCTGGAATCCATATGAACGGAGGCACAATCCTCGTCGATGGAGACTGCGAAGGGAGAGCAGGAGCCCAAATGAAGGGCGGAAAGATACTCATTATGGGGCATATCCCCTCAATACTCCCAAGCTTCACGTTCGAGGACATACAACAGAGAGCGAAGTTCGGAGAAGAAAAGATTCCTGGACCATTCTACCTATACTCAGGTGACTTGAATGAAGACGGAAAGGGCAAACTCTCCGCAAGCATCGCCAACAACCCGCAACTAAAGTGGTACGAGCGATACCTGGAGGCATAAGCATGGCAATCGGCGTTAACGAGCGCGCAACGAAACTTATCGAGTGGGGAATCAACCATCGAGAGGATCTCAATATCCTGGTTGAACCTGAACAGGAGACAGGAGCGGTAATCTTGGACTTAGGTGTCAAAACGAAGGGAAGTTTTCTAGCCGGCAAGTTCATGACAGAAGTCTGTCTTGCCAACTTGGGGCAAGTCTCAATCAGTCAAAACGCTTTCGGCAACTTAAGCCTACCAACAGTGACGGTGACAACCGACTTTCCATCCATAGCTGCTCTTGGCTCTCAGTTCGCAGGCTGGCAAATCAAGACTAAAAACTACTTCGCCATTGGCTCCGGACCTGCCCGCGCC
>CAZAGP010000136.1:0-6869 GCA_964484575.1 uncultured Candidatus Bathyarchaeia archaeon
TATCCAACTGAACCGCGCTTAACAGGTTACAAAGACCTTCAACCTTTTTCGTTATCCCACAAATTATTAGTAACTGATGCTATTTTCGGCCAATATGGTTAACACTGTACTGGGCCCAATTTCGGCAAGCAAGATGGGCGCCACTTTGGCACATGAACATTGCTTCATGGATTCGGACACGGAGCTTTGGGTAAAGCCGGAGGATGTTCCCAAGAGGTTTGCACATCTCTTCTACGAGCCCGTTTCCATCTCCAACCTCGACTTGGTCAAGAGAGCCGCGGGCTACTCTGTTGATAATGGCAATAACGACAGTATCCCTGAACGGCTGCAGGAGCTGAATGCGTTCAAGGCTGCGGGAGGTGGAACGGTGGTTGATGTCACGCCGCCGGGTCTCGGACGCGACAACCATGTTCACAAGCTTCCAAAGGTTTCGAAGATCTCAGGGGTCCACATAGTCGCAGCGACAGGACAGTATGTCGAGGCAACCTATCCATCAAGGATCAAAGAGCAAACAGCCGATCAAGTGGCTCAAGACTTCATCAAGGAAATAACTGAAGGGATAATGGAGACAGGAATCAAGGCGGGCGTAATCAAGACCTGCCTGTCTCCTAACAAGTTCAGCGACGCTGACAGGAAGGTCCTTATCGCCGCGACCATCGCCCAGAAAGAAACTGGAGTTCCGATAACGGTCCACATGTGGGGAGACCGACCGGGCAAGTGGCCGGGGTATAAAATCATTGAGGTGCTGCAACGGAACGACGTAGACCCTGGCAAGTTCTACATGAGCCATATCGAGTGGACTGAGAACTTGGAGAAGGATTGGGGAGTGCCGATCAAGGCCGCCTGTGCTGGGGTTTATGTTTGCATCGATAATTTCGGAAGGGAGTACCCCTATGGAAGCCTCGATAATACTTGGGATGATTTTGGGTATATGGGCTGCCCAACGGATGTCGACAGGGTGAAGCTGATCAAAAGACTGATCGAGGAGGGTTACGAGGATAAGATCGTGGTCGGCCATGACAGCGCATACAAGATACAGAAGCTAGCATACGGGGGCCCCGGCCTTGGACACATATTGAATAACGTGCCCACCCTCTTCAAACGCCTGGAAGTCGATCAAAAATACTTCAATAAGATAATGGTGGACAATCCGCAAAAACTATTCGGCTGACAGAAGCCTGTACCTTTTTCTGGTCTTTCGCACGTAATGATTGACGCGACAGTACGAAGGAAAAAAAGGTGAGTCGCGTGAACCTGACAGCCAATCATTTCAGGAAGTTAGGTCAGGACTCTCTTAGTCTGAATTCCGATTTTTGTTACGTTGGGATTCGTTTCTAATGGAGCTTTAGATATCAGGCCCTTGCTGGATGCAACCAAATCTATCCCAATCAGTCTTCGCAGCCATTAGACCAGTGCCACACTAGATCAGGATAAATAACCCTCTTATGATACACATTGTTCCAACTTCGAAAAGGTATCGCCAATTTGTGCGCGGATACGAAAATGGATGTCATTTCCTCCAAAATAACATCGCTATCGATTTCTATGCATTCAGTCCTCATTACTGCACTATCGGGAAAAATTCGATCACATGTACCGTTCACGACTCGTCGAATAATTTGCTACAGACGAATATCCCCTTATCGCATCGTATCGCCCAATTAGAATCAGAAGTACTAGGCCCCTCAAAACTTTTTTAAGCTATTTTGCTGGAAAGATAGCCGTGATATTTTCTCCTAAATCAATCGGTTATTATTGCATTGCCGATATCAGGGATGCGGTTACTCTCATCAGGCATGCAAAGATGGCGGAACGCGCAGGGTTCTCTGCGATATGGATATCTGACCATTTCCACCCATGGTTCAATACGAAGGCGTATGAGAGTCAAGCTTGGGTTTGGATGGCTTCTGCGATGAGCGAAGTGAAATCGATTCCCTTCGGGACTTTTGTGACTACTCCACTATTTCGCTATCATCCTGGGATAGCCGCCCAAGCTTTCGCGACTATGGAGGCTATTTATGGCCGCAGAGTCATTATGGGCATAGGTACAGGCGAGGCTATGAACGAGCTTCCCTTGGGATACACATGGCCATCGGTGAAGGAAAGACGTGAGAGGCTCATCGAGTCGGTCGACTTGATTAGAGCTCTCTGGACGAAAGATTTTGTGAACTTTCAAGGCACGTACTATCAACTGAACTCTGCTAACCTTTACATGAGGGCTAATGTTCCAATCTTCATTGCCGCTTTTGGACCGAAGATGGGCAAGGTTGTTGGAGCCCTAGGCGATGGTCTCATAACCTCGGTTAGACCCATGGATTATTTCAAGAAAACACTTTTTCCTGCCATCGAAGAAGGAGCGAAATCGGTCGGCAGGTCGATTGATGATATAGAAAAAGTACTGGAGATTGATGTCTCATTTGCGGATAGCTATGAAGAGGCAATATCATCCGCGAGGTGCTGGAAAGCAGGTCTCCTTCCGGAATTGTTCAAGAATCCGATAGCAGATCCTAGGACTATAGAAAGTATGGGTCTGCAACGGGTAACTGATCAAGCTCTTGCAGAGGCATATGTAATTAGCACAAATCCTGATGACCACATAGCGAAAATAGAGGAAGCTTTCAACACAAATTTCGATCACATTTGCTTGTTCAGCACCAGTCCCGATGAAGAGAAGACCATAGAAATGTATGCAAAAAAAATCTTGCCCTACTTTAAGTCTTCTGGAAATAAGTAAAATGGTTAGCTGATCTCACTAACTTGGTAGAAGGTAAAATCTGCCGATATTCGCTTATATTTTAACGTGAACCCGGGCGGGCCACCATAGTAGCATATGTTCATTTGCTCAACTCTATTGATTCCTGTCCCGTCACATGTGAACCGTACGTTCTTGGTAAGTCACGAATTTGGATTACTATCGAATGGAAGATGCGAACAATATTCGCGAGGTAACGAATCGACGATTATCTCAGTGACGATTGATTCCACACAGGATTGAGACAGCCAAGGGTCACTTTATGGGGATACTTTGGATGCTTGCTCTCCCTTACTTCCCCAATTGGTTTTGGGCACGTCATGCAACACTATGTGAAGTGATTCAGGCTTTGTTCCAATCTCTTCGAAAGCTTTTGTGATGCCTTTGATCAGCTTCTCCTTCTGTTCGTTTGTTCTTCCTTCCCACATTTCAACGATGACAACTGGCATACTCTTCTCCTCTTGGACTGTCGTGCGCTTTCTACGTTAATAAAATATTTCGACTGGACTAGCGGTTACTTGATCAGGCATATGCCGGTAGTTTACCCATTTGTTCGAGCTGATCTGCTACGGTATGCAGTCCGACTGCTTCCAATTTGGTTCTTGTTGGGATCCCAAGTTTCTTATCCCACCCGCGAAGCTCATAGTAGTTGTCAAGCAGTGTGCCTAGCATTTCCTGCGTGATTGGCTTTCCAGCGAATGTTCCGTCTGGTAGAGGCTCCAATAGTCTCTTCGGCAGAACGTCATCCTTTCTTGTTAGTCCCTCTCTGGCGTTGAAGGCTCTACTGAGATCCAAACCTCTTTCTCCTACTCGCATGTATTCCTCCATAGTCATATTCCAACCAGTCGCCGCGTTTAATATTCCCAGGAGAGTCTTGTGTTCAATTCCACCTCCAGGGTATACGTCGAAGACGCAGACAACAAGGCTATTGCAGGTTGACCATAAGTCTCCCGCTATTTTTGCAATTCTTGCTTTGCTAGGTCCATATTCCAGTAGACCCCTATCCGGTACATGGTCCGGTGTGAGTCCTAGCTCGGGTCGTAGGTTGGTGTCGGGGTCCCATAGGTCGTCATGTTCCCATTCCATATGATCAGCTCCGCGGTCACCAACCGCATACATAAGTGCTAATCCGCGTTTACCACGAGGCTCATGCATGGGCAGTTCTCTGCCTTTCACGTGCATAGCGAACTCTTCTGCTCCTCGTCCGAGCTTGCGGGCGGCTCTCATGACGCCTTCGCCAAGAAGATATCCTATACGCCCTTCGCGTTTTCCTATCCTCTCCACGAGTTCAATTACGGCTCTAGGGTCTCCCCACTTCAGCTCCAGGCCGTCCGTGTCTTCCTTGGTGATGAGTCCTTTCTCGTAGGCTTCCATCGCGAAGGCTACCGCTACGCCCGTTGAGATTGTGTCCGTGCCGTAAAGGTTGCATAGTTCGTTGGCTTTTCCTATCGCGTACATGTCTTCGTTCAGGCAGAGGGAGCCGAGCGCTGCCGTAGTCTCGTATTCCTGTCCTCCAAGTTCACGATTAATCTCGTACGGTGTCTTCGCTTCAACTACTCGCTTGCAATTTGTTGAGCAAGCCCAACATGTGTCTCTGCTCACGAGGTAGCCGCTGCTCACGATGGTTTCGCCAGTTATTTTATCGGCTCCTTCGAACGTTCCGCGCTGGAAGTTCTTTGTAGGTAATCTTCCTGATCTGCTGAGATCGTCGGTGTCGCCAACCGTCCCGTAATCGTGAAGTCCAGATATCGCCGGCCCTTTCTTAACTTCGGTTACGCATTGTCTTACATATTCCTGAATGTTCTTTTCGTCATAGATCTTAGGCTTCATGGATCCTTTGCAGGCCCACGCTTTCAGCTTCTTTGATCCCATAACCGTACCCATGCCGGATCGGCCTGCTGCTTCGCGTAAGTCGTTAAGAATAGCCGCGTACCGAACGAGCTTCTCCCCCGCTGGGCCAATCGTAGCGACGCTACTCTGGCGTCTATCACTATCTCCAAGTTCCTTCTTTATCCCGTTCTCAGTGTCTAAGGTGGATTTACCCCAGTACTTCGTAGCATCTCGAAGTTCCGCGCGGCCTTCATTTACGTAGAGCCAGACCGGAGACTTTGAGACTCCTTCGATTATGATCGCATCGAACCCTGATTGCTTAATCTTCGGAGCCATGTAACCGCCGCTCAAAGATTCGCCCCAAGCGTCGTTCAACGGTGACTTGGCGCAAACGGAGAATCTACTATTGCCGGAGAACGGTATCGCGCACAAGGGGCCTGCTGCAATAATCATTTTATTCTCTGGGCCGAGCGGATCAATACTCGGCTTCAACTCGTCAAAGAGAATCTTAGCGCTAAGCGCTGCGCCGCCCAAGTATTTCCTTGCATCATCCTCAGACAGCTGATCTTCGCTGATCTTGCTACTGTTCAAATTAACTCGTAGGATTTTACCCATATAGCCGAACATATTCTGCACGAACGTACTTTTCTCGCTACGAGTCTAAATGATTTACTTCCCAAAACCAGGGCTCAGCGCATAGGAGAGACATGTCAGGAATACGGGTTTGGATTGTAAATTTGTGGGCGTTGTAGGTCGAAAATCAACCGTTGTTCTAATTAACTGACGATTGGTTTGCGTGATTGAGCACATATGTCAGATAAGAAAGCGGATCTTGCGGGGCCGGGAATTGGCACTTATGAGGAAGTTGAACGCGTGCTCCCGAAGGATTACCATTCACTTCTAAGCGTTAAGGATACGCAGAAAGCCATCTACGCGGTGAAAGGTTACATCGAAGAGAATCTGTGCAAAGAACTCAATCTGATGATGGTGCAAGTTCCTCTCATCGTAGACGTTGAAAGCGGAGTAAATGACCTTCTAGATCGCGATGGGTCCCGAACACCCATTCAATTTCACATCTTGAATGACCATAACAAGCATCCGATTGATGCGCAAGTGGTGCAAGCTGCTACGAAGTGGAAACGTGTTGCATTGAAGCAGTTCGGCTTGAAACCTGGCGAAGGAATTTGTACGGATATGCGAGCAGTGCGCAAGGACTACTTTCTCGATCATGATCACAGCGTGTACGTTGATCAATGGGATTGGGAGAAGATCATAACCTCCGACGAGAGGAACCTCGCCTACCTGAAGGATACGGTTAGGAAAATTTGGAAAGTAATCAAAGGGGCTGAACGATGCGCTCAGGAGTTGTTCCCACAACTTAAGTCAGAGAAATATCCAAGCCTCCCTGACGAGCTTACTTTTATGCACGCGGAAGACATCCTAGATAGGTATCCCGACATGCCGCGGAAACAGCGGGAGACGGCCATCCTCCAAGAATATCCTGCTGTTTTCATAATGGGAATCGGCTGGACGCTTAAGGACGGTTACCCACACGAGCTTAGGGCTGCGGATTACGATGATTGGGTTACTGAGACGAGGTCGGAGGACGGGCGCGCCATGCATGGACTGAATGGAGATATCCTCGTCTGGAACCCGGTTACTAAGAGGCGGCATGAACTTTCCTCCATGGGCATTCGCGTCAATGCTGAAAGTTTAAGAAAACAATTGGAGATCACGCATCAACTTGATTTCTTGAACTTTCCATACCATCAGGGTATCGTGAAGGGTGAGCTGCCTCTGAGTATAGGAGGCGGGATTGGTCAATCGCGCGTGCAAATGTTACTTTTGAAGAAGGCCCACCTTGGAGAAGTTAGCGTCACCGTCTGGCCTAAGATTCTGAAGGAGATATCTGCGAAAAAGGACATACATGTACTAGAATGACTATCTAAATCGTCATCCCAATCAAATGACGGATCAAGGTGCCCAGCAAATATAGCGCAACAGTAGCGCCAAGCATAATGCTTGTGACTTCAACGAAATCTTTACGGAACCTACTTCCTTGGATAATTGACCCATAGAAGCTGATGAAAGCCACTAGGCAGATGCCCCCAATCAACGAGGAGAACAATGCAGTCAACATCACTTTCGTCAAGAAGTATGGAGTAGCGAGAACTACTGCAGTCAGGAAATATGAGACGCCAGTATAGACAGCGGAAGCGCTGGCTGAACCTTTGAAGCCAGTCTTGGCTTGAGCGTAGGCTGCTGAAGCCATTGCAATCGAGGCTGC
>CAZAGP010000137.1:0-3061 GCA_964484575.1 uncultured Candidatus Bathyarchaeia archaeon
GTTACGATTGATAGTGTTGAACGAAATTGCGGACTAGCGACACCCGTTTCTGGCGAGAAGATCACGTTACTGTTCACTGGGGCACCTTGTGCTGCAAGCAGCACGTTCGATATCCCTGTTCCGTTAACGAATATGCTAAACCTAGCGTAACTCCCGGCGGCTATGCTTTGGGTTGGAGGCGATATTTGTAATACAGATTGTGTTAGGCTACTCTCGGCATAGACGGAGCGCAAAGCAAGTCCAGTGGCCTGCACCATTGAGAATGTGACGATCATTACGAGGGCGGCGAAAATAGTCACCCGCACGTAATTCGTGACTGTCAATGATGCCACGCACCTTATGGTTCTCAGTTGGATATATAAGTGTTTTTACGCACCACATATCTACACTAATGAATGTGTCTAAGTGTAGCGCTCACAAACTTTCAAATACCCGGGGGTATAGGCATCTGTCTGTGGCTATCCTGTGAGCTCGAAGGGATCAGATCCTGTTGTGGTTGATTTACTCAGGAGGCTTAATCGGAATTTGGAAGTTGTTTCAAGGAAGTTGGATAAATTGATTGAAGTCGGAAGGTCGGCTGGGAAGCTGTCTCTGGCAACAGTGGATGTGCCTACGGGGACCCCGCTCGACGTGACAACTCTGTTGTCTCTTCCAGATCATTTGAGAAAATCCGCAATGGCGCTCTCCAGTATGGGTGAGGCGACTGCAACGGATCTCTCAAAGGAGACTTCGCGAGTTAGAGCCGTAGAAAGTGACTATCTGAATCAACTCGTCTCGATGGGTTTAATCAAGAAGAAACGTAAGGGTAGAGACGTTTACTTCTACATAGAATGAGCGGGGGCAGTGTGAGATTTGACAAAAACCTTAGCCTTTCACTCGTATAAGGGTGGGACAGGAAAGACTTCGTTGGTTGCGAATCTTGGGGCGATATATGCTAAGCAGGGCGCTAATGTTTGCATCCTTGACTATGATTTTCGTGCACCTAGCCTTAATGTCCTGTTTAAGGCGAAACCGGAGCTGTGGTTGAATGATTATCTGGACGGAGAATGCGGCATTGAAGACGTGATTGTGGATGAATCCGTAAAGTATGACCTTAGAGGGAAACTTTGGGTCGGGTTCGCTAATCCTTCGTTGGAAGCATTGAAGAAGGTCATGAGCAAGGACCGTCGCTGGGAGGTGAAGGCGCTCTCAAAAACGTTGGCTGGTAAGAAGAAGATAATTTCAGAGAAGCAAGTGGACTACTTGATATTCGACACAAGTCCCGGCGCCCAGTACTCATCCATCAACGCCTTAGCTGGGGCAGATTTGATATCATTGGTGATGAAAGCTGACGAGTTCGACTTAGAGGGAACCAAGGAACTATCGAAAGGTGTCTACGAAGCTCTTGGTAGAAAGTCCGGCATTGTCCTAAACAAGATTCCCCTAGAACAAATCGCCTCAAGCGGCGGAAAAGAAAGGTTCGGGAGAGAGATCGAAACAAACATGGGTTTACCCCTAGTGGGCCTAATACCATGCATGTGCGAACTCATGGCGGCTGGAGGGCGAAGCATCTACACGTTAGATAAACCCGATCATGCATTCAGCCGCTCGGTTGAGGAGATTGCTGAGACTATGAAGAAGATGTAATCACGTTGATTTTTCCAAACGCTTCTCATACTCGCTCTTAAGCTTCTGGTAAGTCCCATCATCTACCTTGCCCAACGCGCGCAACTCCTCGAGACGTGCGATTGCGCGAGCAGTCGCTACATATCCAGAGTCGCCCGCAGCCTGTTTTATGAGCTCTTCAACAAGAGCCTCCTTCTGATGACGCTTGCTACGCGATCGACGGTAAAGGAGACCGAGAGCGGTCACCAATAGTAAGAATCCGACGATGACAAGAGCTGAAAGCACGATCTGCGTTGAGCCTTGGGTTACGGTTAATTCCACTGTTACCCTATGAGTAAGAGATCCTGAGACGCCGAGAAGCGTTATAATCCGATTGCCCAGCTGAGCGTTATACGCGACGGAAAAAGTGACTGACGTAGTTCCACTCGGGACGACTGATTCCGGACTGAATTGAGTATTGACGCCCGACACGCTCATCGCCGTCAAGTTGACGGGTATGGCATACCCTCGAAGTGAGAGTATGGTAAGAGTTAGTGTGGCTGTATGTCCTTGTTGGATCGAAAGTGATGAAGACGAGGTTTCAATAAGGAAATCCGGAGAAGAGAAGGTGAAAGATAGAGTAAGATGAGCGGTATCGTACCCAGGCTTATCCGCGGCGAGATAAGCAGTGTAATTGCCTCCCAGGGAGTTAGGCTGCAAGAGAAAAGAGTCTTCAAACTGCCCAGTCTGGGTCGAATAAGCAATCGCAACATGAACGCTCGTCCCCTGAGGATCAATCACCTGTATTGATAAGACCGCGTTGATAACCGACTGATTGTAAGCATCGAATATTCGACCAGAGACGGTTACTTCGAAGCCCTGATCCGTCTGAGCCGTATTGAAAGCCGCTTGAATGCTCATTGCCTTCGCACTCGCAACTGCAGCGGGAAGCGCCAGAATGAGAACTAGTAGCACGGAGGAGCTGCAGAGACCTTTGCGCAACAAGCAGACTGGCCTGACTTGGATAGCGCTGGAGGAAGCTTATGGCCTTTGACTTTTCTGATTTATGATAACCCAGCGATCATTAAGCACGCTGCAAATCCTTCTTTTCAATGGACGATGTACGATATCGAGCAGCATCCTGAGCCAGTTCTAATATTTCGACCGTGCATCGTCACCGTTAACCCATGATCCAATCTCAGCGTAAAGCCTGTCCAAATTCTTCCCAGTCTTCACGCTCACTGGGACAACCTTCTCCTCGAGAAAATATTTGTGAATTAAAGTGACTGCGTCCTCAAGCTGTTCGTCGGAGATTCGATCAATCTTATT
Organism: uncultured Candidatus Bathyarchaeia archaeon; assembly: GCA_964484575.1. Taxonomy (GTDB): domain Archaea; phylum Thermoproteota; class Bathyarchaeia; order 40CM-2-53-6; family 40CM-2-53-6; genus FEN-987. The sequence continues at coordinate 2,914 of CAZAGP010000137.1, forward strand.
GGCGCACACTAAAGTTGGAGAAGTCACATCCATTTCGCGTAGGATCTGGCTGCACGACCTAATCTTTCGCTCTAAAGGAAAACTGTCATCACTTGCATCGACGAATAGGAGAACAAGATCAGCTGTCGCCAATTCCCCGAGAGTAGCA
>CAZAGP010000138.1:0-2824 GCA_964484575.1 uncultured Candidatus Bathyarchaeia archaeon
CATGGGCCACGACGCCAGACATGTAGCGCGAGCCGTCAACGGGCACAAGAACCTTCTGAAACATATGGCTCATGGGAACATATCTCCTCGCTATGGTCTAAGAATCAGTACTGAGCACGAAGCGTCGTGGGCGACGGTGTGGCAGACGCTTCCAAGTAACATGGTAGCGGCCTTGCTGTGGCCTCTGGCATGCATCACGATGAGCGTGAAACCTTTCTCTCCCGCAACTGCCACGATCTTGTGACCGGAATTTCCGCCTTCCTGCCTCAGGATTGTATCCGCCTTCAAACCGTTCTGTTCGACCTGCTTCTGAGCAGTCCGTAAGATCATTTCCCCAGCCCGTATTAGGGGAGCAGAATCAAACAGCAGATTGGGCTGAATCATAACTGGCACATCCACAACATGAATCAGAGTTAGGGACCCTCCCAACATTTTAACGAGGTCGCATGCGAACCTGACGGTCCGTTCCATCGCTTCTGAACCGTCAACAGCGACTAATATCTTCTCAACCATGGTCGAGTCAGTGTCCGTGTCGAGAACATGTTCGATAACCCTCGTCCTACAATAAAAAGAGCGTTTGAGAATCGCCCCTTATCTACAACATATCCAATCGCGTATCAGATACTATTAAAACTGGTTAAAGAATAGAGCTTTCATGGGAACGCGTCTTGCAAGACTTCGCTCTACTTCTGACAAAAGTGCGAGCGCTGATTTCTATGATGCGTTTGCCCAACTGCCTCATGATTGGATTCGCAGTCATCGTTGGTGAACTGATTGCAAGTCAAGTCGTTCCTGCAAGTGTAGCATGTTTTGGGTTTCTGACCGGTTTCATGCTTCTCGGATCCGCAATGGTACTCAATGACTATTTCGATCGTGAAATTGATTCAATAAACGACCCATCACGACCTATTCCAAGCAATCTGATCGAACCCTCGCAAGCGCTTTCCTTCGCAGTCATACTTGCTTCAATCGGATTCCTGTGTGCTACTGTCACAGGAGTGTTGACCTTAGCTCTGGCGATAGTAAGCATGTTCCTGACTGTCGTGTATAATTCTCGATTCAAGAAGATGGGGCTAATTGGGAACAGCATGGTAAGCACGAACGTTGCTGTTCCATTCATTTACGGAGGTCTTGCTGTTGGAAACGCAAGTTGGCCTTTGTTAATTTTCTCGTTACTTGCATTCCTTTCAAGTCTTGGGCGGGAAATCGTGAAAGGAATCGTTGACGTCACAGGCGACAGGGCCAAAGGGGTCAAGTCAGTTGCAGTAGTGAGAGGGAACAGTTACGCGGCGAGACAGGGAGCTGCATTCTTCTTAATCGCCGTAGGATTGAGTGTTCTTCCATTAGGTCTTCACTTAGTGTCTTTGTACTATTTGCCACTCGTGATCATTTGTGACATAGGGTTCCTGCTAACCTCCTATTCGATTGTTACGAATCCAACCCCGCCAAACGCGAAAAGATCGAAGAAGTACGTACTTGTATGGATGAGTTTTGGGCTCTTGGCGTTTGTGGTAGGAACGCTGTAATTTGCAATGTGCAATCGAGTTCAAAACGTTTTTATCATATCAGAACCAGCGATAAGATGAATGCTGATGAGAATTAACACTAAGCTGAGGATCGAGTCTCGCGGCAAGAGGAAGTTATCGAAAGAAGCTATAACATCCTTCCCGAAGGAGATCGTAGGCACGTTCGCTCATCTTCCTAGAGTTTTCAAGAAGGTTGACATTGACAGGTTGATGGGAGATAAGATCTCGCGCAGCATGAAATGGCGGTATATTCGGCGAATGGAGAGATTAGGAATCGTTAAGCATTCGACTAAGAAGTACTATCGGAAGGTCTACGACACGATCTCTGACTGGATGGAGAAAGATGCGATTCCCAGAATCCGCCGAATGGAGTCCTCCTTGGCGGAGATTGAGACTACGAGCGCACCTCCCTAAGCCCTTGAATACTCCTCCAACAGTTCCTTAGCACGATCTACGCGAATCTTCCGCTCCTTGATCATTTGCGAGGTAATTCTATCAATTAACTCCCCGGTTGCTCCTACACCAATTGCGACGTTTCGAGCGTGCAAGCTCATGTGCCCCCTCTGAATTCCCTCCGACGCAAGAGCTCTCAACGCGGCAAGGTTCTGGGCCAGTCCGACTGCGCAGATTACCTCTCCTAGTTCGCGGGCTGTCTTAATTCCGAGTATTTTCACGGCGAGTCTTGCTATTGGGTTGGAAGCTGTGGCACCACCAACGAGTCCAACAGCCATCGGCATCTCTAGGGTTCCAATGAGATGTCCTTCGTCATTTTTCTCCCATGAAGTTAGAGGTGTATATTGTCCTGATCTCGCTGCGTAAGAGTGGGCTCCGGCCTCTATCGCCCGAGTGTCATTCCCCGTAGCGAGCACGACTGCTGTAACACCATTCATTATACCCTTGTTGTGGGTGGCACATCTGAACGGATCGGCAGAAGCGAATTCGTAAGCTTCCACGATTCCGTTCGCTATGTCGTCGCCGCCCAATTGTTCTTTGCTGAAGGTTGCCTTGGCTCGCGCCAAACGTTTGATTGCAAGGTTTGTGATTATTCTAAGCAGAACCTTTCCGCCTGATATTCGTTCTATCATAGGAGCAATGGCCTCTGCCATGGTATTGACGGCGTTTGCTCCCATAGCGTCCCGACAGTCAACTAACAATTCAGCGATAACCATCTTGCCTGAAGGTGTGTCGATGACGCGCGCTTCCAAGTCGCGCATTCCACCTCCGAGTGATACTAGCACGGGGTCTTGATCATTCGCGTGCTTGATCAAATCCTCCTTCTGTTTGAGAATTTCAAATCG
>CAZAGP010000139.1:0-5406 GCA_964484575.1 uncultured Candidatus Bathyarchaeia archaeon
GAAAGATCGCAGTCATTCATCATCACTTGATCCAAGTCCCTGACACTGGACCAGATAACATACCCGTTATTGACGCGGGAGACACTTTGCGGACTATAATCGAACGCAAAGTCCAACTTGTCCTAGGAGGGCATAGACATAGGCCGTGGCGATGGAATCTGGGAGGTACTCAGATTATCCATGCCGGAACTTTATCGAGTGAACGTACACGAGGCTTCTACGTCCATTCATATAACACGATTGAGATGTCACGTGACGGTATCGATGCGAGACTCAGGATAGTGGGATCGAAGCGGTCAATACGATTTGATGAAGTCGTAAAGGGGCGTGTAAGACTCCCGGAAATCTCGGAAGCCGAGCCTCAGTATACGTGAAACAATGAGATGCGCGTGCGAGGTGCAGTTTTAATCCAACTGTGAGCTGAAGCTTTCCAGATACTTTATGATCCATAAAGACGTGCGTGCCGTCGTTGAGGACGTTCGGATCAGGCAAATGAGAGGCGGAACAGTTGTCACGCACGCCGCTTTGACAGCCCTCCGATCAACTTCGCTCAATTCAATGGCCACGTCCCCTAAGGACTTCATTTCTGACGTTGAAGAAAACGCCAAATACTTGAGGAAGATTCGCGCTGCCTCAATTCCTCTAACTAATGGTTTACGTTACGTGGTGAGTGAAGTCCAGCAGGCGGCTAACCGAGGAGCCGACGTCCAAGAGCTGAAGAGAGTTCTTTCAGATTCGGCGATAGGGTTTGATCGTAAGCTAGAGGAGTCAATCCGACAAATCGCAGATATTGGCGCACGGAGACTCAAAAGCGGCGACATTATCATCACTCACAGCTACAGTAGTTCAGTCTTAGCCATATTGAAAAAAGCGCATCAGCAAGGCAAAAAGTTGAAAGTTTTCGTGACTGAGACCAGGCCTGAACTTGAGGGGCAAGACGTCGCCCGCGAACTCGCTACCGAGGGAATTGATACAACCCTCATAATAGATTCAGCAGTTTCACATTTCATAGAGGATTCCGATAAGGTAATGGTTGGAGCGGAAGCTGTAGCGGCGAACGGAGCCATAGTAAACAAGATTGGAACTGCCATGATCGCGGCTGTTGCTCAACGAGCACGCGTAAGAGTGTTCGTTGCTGCTAGCACCTACAAGTTCAGCCCCGAAACAATGTTCGGAGAATTAATCGAGATTGAGGAGAGACCCGCATCATACGTCCTTGCTGACACTGAAACGAGGATGCAGAATTTGAAAGTCAGAAACCCTGCATTTGACGTCACTTCACCACAAGACATTGACCTGATAATCACCGAACGTGGAGTAATTCCACCCCAAGCAGCCATCATGATAGTTCGCGAACAGAAAGGCCCGCTAATATTCACGCCACATGAAGCCGGCCTAGAAAGGTACATGAATAATGTGAAGTGAGAGTGATGCTTCCCCGCGATGCCCTCAAAATAGCCGAAGACATAAGAGACATGCGCATCCGCGGAGCAGGACAGATCGCCCGATCCGCGGTTGAGGCCTTAGAAATCACGGCCCGAGAATCTAACGCAAAGGGCATCAAAGAATTCCTAGAGGAAATGACAAACGCATCCCACACGCTCTTACAGACTAGGCCAACCGCTGTGTCGCTACCGAACGGCATCAGGTACGTAATGCACAGAGTAACCACAAGTACTGAATCTGCTAAATCGGTGAATGAAGTACGCAACGTAGCTATCGCCGCAGCGCAGACATTCATAGAAAACACGAAGACAGCCATTCAAAGGATTGGAGAAATTGGTTCACGCAGAATCATTAACGGAGACGTCCTCTTGACACATTGCAATAGCAGCGCAGCGCTTTCCGTAATGAAGACCGCCTGGGCCGATGGAAAGAAGTTCGAAGTCTTCGCTACCGAAACTCGTCCAAGATTCCAGGGGCATATAACTGCCGCGGAACTTCGCAAGATTGGCATACCGGTGACCATGATCCTTGACGATGCGGTACGATACTTCATGCAGCAAGTTGACAAGGTGATTGTGGGAGCAGACGCAATAACCGCGAATGGCGCTTTGGTTAACAAGATCGGTACATCAATGGTAGCCCTAGCAGCTCACGAGGCGAAGGTGAAAGTGTACGTCGCCGCAGAAACATACAAGTTCAGCCCAGAAACGATGATCGGCGACCTTGTGAAGATTGAGGAACGCGATCCCACCGAGATCATCTCCCGAAAGGGGCTTGACCAAATTGGATCAGTCAAAATTCGAAACCCCGCCTTCGATGTGACACCCCCGGAATTCATCGACCTGATCATCACAGAATGGGGAATAATCCCCCCACTCGGAGCTACTTTGATCTTGCAGGACGTCTTCGGCATCGTCACACCAGAAGAGCTACATGAATATCAAACGTACGAGCTTGAAGAAGTGTAGGTAGGCAACATGACTGAATGGTACCACGATTTCGTTGATAAGACATACACGCCGAAATCAAGCGACCTACTATGCCTGTTTAGGTTAGAGCCGGCGGAAGGTTTCGGAATCGAAGACGCAGCAGGCAGAGTAGCCTCGGAATCCTCCGTCGGAACGTGGACGGAGCTCACGACTATGCACTCCCGAATTCGACGCTTGATGGCCAAGGCGTACGAAATCCAAGGTAACTCCGTGAGAATTGCGTATCCACCATCAATCTTTGAGAACGGAAATATGCCCCAAATCCTCAGCTCAATCGCAGGCAACATCTTCGGCATGAAGGCCGTCCAGAACGTCAGACTGGAAGATATCAGGTGGCCTAGAAAACTGTTGAAATCATTTCGCGGGCCACAATTAGGGATTGAAGGCATTAGGAAAATCTTCAAAACAAAAGGTAGACCGTTAACGGCCACCGTCCCGAAACCGAAAGTTGGCTTAACAGCCAAGCAGCACGCTAGGGCAGGGTACGAAGCATGGATCGGTGGAGTCGACCTCCTCAAAGACGATGAGAACCTGACCTCTCAGCCCTTCAACAAGTTCAAGGATAGAGTAAATGAAAGTTTCAGATTGAGGGATAAAGCGGAAAACGAAACTGGCGAAAAGAAAAGCTACTTGATCAATATCACAGCGGAAACGAAGGAAATGCTCCGCCGCGCAAAAACAGTCGCAAATGCAGGCGGCGAGTACGTGATGGTTGACATCCTCACATGCGGATGGGCAGCCCTCCAAACACTCCGTGAAGAAACTGAATCTTTGAAATTGGCAATTCACGCACACCGCGCGTTCCATGCCGCCTTCACGAGGAACCCTCTACACGGTATGTCAATGCTTGCTATCTCTGATGTTGCTCGGCTAATTGGAGTAGATCAACTACACATCGGAGCGATCATTGGGAAATTAGAATCTCCACAAGAAGAAGTTCTCGCGCTCAGAGACAATCTCCAGCTGCGCGTAACGGAGATCGGCTCAAGATCCCTAGGTCAAGACTGGAACGGCATCAAATCGTGCCTGCCTGTCTGCTCAGGTGGCCTTCATCCGGGACTCGTTCCGGACCTAATGAAACTTGTTGGCACAGACATAGTCATCCAAGCCGGCGGAGGCATCTGGGGTCACCCCGATGGTGGAAGAGCCGGCGCGGAGGCATTGAGACAGGCAATCGATGCTGCCATGACAGACATCTCGTTGAATGAATATGCACGCCACCACAAACAGCTTCAAAGAGCAATAGATACGTGGGGAGTTGCAACCTTCAAGTAGACGTGTCATTGTACGCGATTACGGAGAGTTATTGCGAGTGAAGATGAGGGAACTAGGCAGAAGCGGACTAAAAGTTTCAGCACTCGGTTTAGGATGCATGGGCATGTCCGAGTTTTATGGAACTCGAGATGATGTTGAATCAACTGCAACAATTCACCGAGCCCTCGACCTGGGAGTCAACTTCCTAGATACCGCAGACATTTACGGACCATTCACAAACGAGGTACTCGTAGGACGCGCGATCCATGATCGCCGCGAAGAAGTAGTTTTGGCGACCAAATGTGGCATCGTTAGAACAAGCGACCCCAATTTTCGTGGAGTAAACGGAAAACCGGAATATGTCCGCTCAGCCTGCGAAGCCAGCCTCCGCCGCCTTGACGTTAAGACAATAGACCTATACTACTTACACCGTGTTGATCCAACAGTCCCCATAGAGGAAACCGTTGGCGCAATGTCCCAACTAGTCAAGGGAGGAAAAGTGCGACATTTGGGATTATCAGAGGCGTCTGCTCAAACAATCCGTCGCGCTCACAGAGTCCATCCAATCACAGCCGTGCAGACGGAGTATTCACTCTGGAGCCGGGACCCTGAAAGAGAGATACTTGCAACCTGTCGCGAGCTGGGTATCGGTTTCGTTGCGTACAGCCCGCTAGGTCGCGGATTTCTAACCGGCCAGATTAAGAGTTTGGACGCTCTAAGCTCGAACGACTGGCGTCGCGGGGCACCGCGATTTAAAGGCGATAACCTCCAGATGAATCTTGAACTCATACACCGCGTCGAAGCAATAGCTCATGAGAGAGGTTGCTCCACTGCACAGCTAGCGTTAGCCTGGTTACTCGCCAAGGGCGAAGACATTGTTCCCATCGTTGGCACTAAACGGCGGACATATCTTGAGGAGAACATTGGTGCGCTTCAAATCGCTTTATCGTCAGAGGAAATTCGTAAGATCGATGAAGCCGCCCCCATTGACTCCGCGGCGGGGGAGCGCTATCCACCGTCAGGCTTGGATTTCCTGAATCGTTAACCCCAGAATCGAAAGGCTAGGGTTAAGTGGTTATCCAATTAAGTGGGCACACATAGAAATAGCTGCGAAGATGAACATGCAGCCAGTCATTTGCGGAGGTGAGCAGCTTGGTTTGGAAAGTTATCGAAATCGTTGGTGAATCGAACGAGAGCTTTGCGGAAGCAGTTCGAAACGCAATCGAAGAAGCAGGAAAGACAGTTAAACAAATGCAGTGGTTCGAAGCTACTTCTTTCAGAGGGAACATTCAGGATGGGAAGATAGGTCAATTCCAAGTCGTTGTTAAAATCGGGTTCAAGGTGGAGCGTTAGTCCCTAAGCTCCTCCTGTCCCAAAGTGCGAGACGTAGGTTCCCTTTTTGTTTGTTAACGCGTCTCCAATTCGGATTCAATAGACTACGACAGCTAAACACCGATAATTGCAACCAGTCGCACGATGTAAATATTAAAACAGAATTATGCCGCGGGTGGCGTCGTACATGATCTCGGATACCATTCCGAAGCCATCCGATTCCAAGTTCGACCTTTTAGCTTACCACATGCTCACGCACACGTTGATAACCACGTTCCATAGAAGACTGATGAATATTACGACAAAACGCTTCGCCGACGAGTTCATGATGAATACTGCCGCACAAGTCGTAAAGAACCTGATCGGCGAATCTTCAAAGCCTATT
>CAZAGP010000140.1:0-3040 GCA_964484575.1 uncultured Candidatus Bathyarchaeia archaeon
GAAGGTATAGTGTCCTGAAAGTGATCTGCGATCCAGACGAAGTCAAACCCGTATTTCTCACATTCTAAAGCAATTCTTTTCACAGCATCATAATCGGCTCCCGCTTGAGGAAGGTTAGCACCGAACAGAATTTTCCGCATAGACCTAGCATGCACCGGGTTGAAATCTAAATTCTTCGCTGCCCTATTCTTCGCCGTTTCAGCCGATGGGCTTATCCATCAAAGCATCTCTCCGTCGACTCTATCTATTCAACACCGTTTCCGAGACTACTGTACGATATTCTGAAAGGCCGTTACTGCCTCCCCCGGGCCCGTTGATCGGAAGCTGTTTGATGATTTTCGAAATATCCACATCAGGACTCGTAGCGAAACCAACTCCCCATATTAGGTAGTGATACTTAATCGAATCTCAAACAATTGGCCTCCCTCGGAACAACTACCGAGAAAATATTAGAAAATCTTGATGCAGATTTAATAGTGTGCAGAATTGTAGACGCACCGTTGTAATTTGCTTCTTCAAAAGAGGCGCCTGGGCCGAATAGGTTGGAAAGCCTCCATTCTAACCTTAGGCGGGTGTGGTGTGGGCAACATCAGCCAAGACAAGGCTGATGCGTCAGTGAAGTTAGCTCTGAAGTATGGTGTCAACATGATTGACGTGGCTCCAAGCTATGGCCGAGCCGAACTCAGACTCGCTCCATGGGTGCGCAAGTACAGGAAGAAGTTCTTCATCGCAGAGAAAACAATGAAACGAAGTAGGAGAGGAGCATGGTCAGAACTCCAACACAGTCTGAGAAGAGTAGGGGCAAAATCATTTGATCTCTACCAACTCCACGCCGTAGGGGACCTTCGGGAATTAAGAACTGCCTTAGGAAGGAACGGAGCTATAGATGCTTTAAGAGAAGCCAAGGAAACCGGTTTGATCAACAACATAGGAATAACGGGGCATAAGGACATGCGTGTCTTGAAGAGAGCAATAGAACTATTCGATTTCGACTCTGTATTACTGCCCGTCAATATTGCCAACTTGACTAGACCGTCTCCAGAAAATGATTTTCGCCCGGTCCTAGAACTAGCTGCCGAAAGAGACATGTCAGTAATAGCGATAAAAGCAGTGGCGAAAGGTCGATGGAGGACTGGAAGGAGAAAATCGTATCACACGTGGTACGAACCGGTTGATCTTGAGGAGGACATTTCAAATGCAGTCTCCTTCACTTTGTCACAGGAGCCGGTGGTGACGTACAGCCTACCCTGTGACATTAAACTCTGGCCTTTGATTCTAGAGGCAGGTCTCAACTACAATAGAGTCAACATAAATCAACAAAAGAGAATGGTCGAGCAGGCAAGAGGCGCGGACTTTAGGCCGCTCTTCCCGCACCGTGGAGAGTACTCGCGAGAGTAGGCAGCGCCACAAAGAAACAGACACTTGACTACCTCCATTAGAGTTCGTCCATCAGTTCCGTTGAGCAGAAACTAAGTCCATAACAAGTTTGTTTTTGGCGGTTCGGAAGTCTAACAGCGGAGCAGCGGAGACAGTGAAATCTTTAATCATGAAAGTTACTAAAGTGACTCATGCTTTCTCAGTTACAGGGTTACCTTTCTCCTATTCGGACCGCGCTCATAGTGTGGGATGTGCAAGAGGCGTTGGTTGCTTCAATCTTCAACAAGGAAGATTTCTTGAGCAAAATCTCAGAATTGGTGGATGCAGCGAGAATAAAGGACATTAGCGTGTTTTACACGAAGATGGTTCGTCTCCCGGAAAAGTTCGAGTCAAAAGCACGCTTGGCAATGTGGAAGGAGGGTAAAGGGAGAGGAAGTAAATTTGAGCCAGGCGACATAGTCCGGGAGATTTACCCGAAAGACGGGGACATAGTGTTGAACAAGTACACGGGCAGCATCTTCGTGGGTACAAGCTTCAGTTACATGGCGAGGAATGCGGCCTTATCCTCCCTCGTCTTCACAGGCATAGCGACGAATATGGGTGTGGAGAGCTCCGCCAGGCACGCATTGAATTTAGGATTCCTACCTGTAATAGCGAAGGAAGCTGTCTCCTCCACCGACAAGGATGCCCACGTTAGATCATTGGCCAATATGGAAAAGCTGATGCCCGTTCTGAGTAACAGAGAGATATTGAATGTCTGGAGTTAAGCTAACGATCGGCTTCGACTCGCCTAGTGCATGCAGCTCGCCGCTGACAGGTGAGATAGTTTTGGTTTTGGCCTGCAATAGGAAACGAACAAACCATCAATCTTGAAAGAGGTAGTCTTTCAAGTCCAAGTCAAATACACGCCGCAGAACTCTAACCGTGAAATATGATAAACGACAAACACATTCTATTGTCGTCGACCAACATGAAAATTGCACTAATTCAGCAACACGCGACGCAAAGTAGGTTGGAAAACCTAGACCGAGGAATAAAAGCAATTGAAGAAGCGGCCCAGCATGGCGCACAGCTCATCGCTTTCGCGGAATTAGCTTTTGACATGTTTCTGCCCCAGCGTCCAGCAGAGAAGAACTACTTAGCACACGCTGAGCCAATTCCAGGTCCAACGACCGAACTGCTCTCGGCGAAGGCGAAAGAACTTGGGCTGGTCATAGTTGGCAGTATCTATGAGAGGGAAGGAGACAAGGGTTACGATTGTTCCCCTGTAATAGATGCCGATGGGAAAATCGTGGGAAGAATACGAATGGTTCACTTACATGTTATAGATGAACCTCTTTTCCACGAGAAAGGCTACTACACTCCTGGAGATCTAGGCGCGGGCGTATTCGATACGGCGGTTGGGAGAATCGGAGTGGCCATCTGTTATGATAGACATTTTCCGGAATACATGCGTGCCTTAGCGTTGAAAGGAGCTGAGCTGGTAATAATCCCGCAAGCAGGAGGAGCAAGCGAGTGGCCCCCTGGAATATTTGAAGCCGAAGTGCAAGTTGCAGCTTTCCATAACGGCTACTTTGCTGCCCTTGTAAACCGTGTGGGAACTGAGGACTGTGCAGTCTTCAGAGGGGAGTCTTTCGTTTGTGATCCGGAAGGCCAGATTATT
>CAZAGP010000141.1:0-2655 GCA_964484575.1 uncultured Candidatus Bathyarchaeia archaeon
TGTCAATTATTCTTACGTTATTCTGTTCCCTTTTATATCTTTCTGATCCCGCTTTTATCGCATTCTCAAAATTAAAAAGCTCCGTTTTTGCAACCCGCGTGGTTTCTATAAATATAACGTTGTTTGAACCTGACGCTTCGCGGACCCCAACGAAAGCGTGTGTTTGCGTAAAGATAATTAAAGGTTCAAGCCCGATATTTTCAAATAAAGAAGCAAACAAAACTGCCCCATCAATACAGTTGGCTGCTTTTTGAGAGATCGTCTCTCTTGGTAGTCTTACCCTCTGGGCTTGATGAAGCTGCCCAAAGGTTACTGGACTATTGACATAAGAGACTTTGACACCATTTCTTACCGCATTATAGATGGCTCTTACTTGTGGCATAACTTGCTTCTGATATCCAGATAAACTTCGGTCCAACATATTATTCTTTGCAATAGATAAGACTCTCTCAACTGAGGGATCTTTGGGTGTAACCCAGGCTGCAATTAAGGCAATTGTATCATATGGAGCTTTCAATCCCCATACCATATCGTCTGCCGCCCTAATGGTTATATTTTTTGTTTCTTCAAAGATAACTCTTTCCCCTATTTTTGCCCTCAATAACAGGGTGCTTGGCACTAAAGCATAATTTCTTAACAATTTAGTTCCGAAAGGGGTCTGCATCACCACTTCACCCCGGTTGTGGTTAACACTTACCGTTGTTATTTTAGGAGGCGTCCATTCGGGGATTTCAGATGCGAGAGAAACTATAATAAGCTCATTGCCTCGATTGTCTAACTTCCATCTTATTAAACCTATATCGGTCTTTAGCATTTCATTAAAAAGGTTTGCAAATACTGGGAATATCTCAGAAAAGTTGTCAACGGATATCCCTAAATTTTTTTCCTGTGCTAAAGTTGAATTGTTAACCCAGAAAACAAAAAGCAATAGAACAAGAAAAAAGTTTACCCTTTTCATCTTCTATCTGCCTCTACCACCGTAAATCTCTGAGTGCCTCTCATGCTCCTGCCAATTCTCTGCATATCGCCCAGCCAATTTCCGGTCATGAATTAGAAGGAGATTCTCAGCATTATTCTCCTCGGCAGCCTTTGTGAAATTGAAAGACCCGGTAATCACTGTCTCCTAAAAGCCATTTCTCCAAAGCGGTTTTCCTGAATCTCCAACGCCTGCCCACTCTCAAAGCTGGAATCAATCCCTTTTTCGCCAAGCGCGAGATGGTTCGAACGTCAAGGTTTAAATACAAACCCGCTTCAGTGGGTGTCAAGGTCTCATCCATGCGGTTGCTCCAATTAGATGTCCTCGATGTCTGCCTCTCCTTTTAAGAATCTATTTAGCTCTGATTGCAGAACTCTCCAACCTCTCCCCGCCTTGATAGCTCTTATCCTTCCCAGCCGGATGTATTTTATGAAGGTCGGCCTGGAGATTCTTAGGTATTCAATTGCCTCGTCAGTGGTTAGAACTGGATCCGTTTCCATCAATGACATTGAATTTACCTTATTTGCTCTTAATTTCATTGATTTAAGAGCAAGAAGTATGCCTAGAGAAGATCTAATAGAACCAATCCCATAACTATTTAACCATTAAGATTTAATTTGAGCTTTGAGTAAGAATTGGAAGCTGAGTAAGTCCTTGACCAAGCGACAATTTGTCTGGATTCGAGGGATTCGTGCCGGATTTTGGTTTTGTCAGAAATTGGTGAAGGGACCCAAAATTCTCTTCGCTCATTTCAAATCAGTAAGGTAGCGGATGAGATTTTAGGGTGACATGGAAAGGTGGAATTACACGCCTCAGTGACAAGATGCCTGGGATGATGAACATAGCCAGGACTGATCAGATTTCAGGGGGCGACGGGACAATAGCCGATACGCTTATGGATCTGGCAATTTATGCACTAATCACGAGGATTCTTTATGAGGATTTTAAGAGATGTAATATCTAGGAGGAGATTTCATTTAAATGAGTGACATGCATCTTGGTTGATGCTCGGGTCATCTTGATGGGTGATTAGAAGTTGATTTGCTCACTCATTTTTTTGTTTCAATCGGAGCAGCCAGCAGGGTTGAATTAGTGGGATCTGAATAGCTCTAAAAAAATGGAATTTAATGGCCTCTGAGAAAAAATGGAGGATATAGGATCTTCCGTCAGGACAGGTTTTGTATTTTGACAGGAGTTTTTAATTTGTGAGAAGACGTGTCCTCAAATTGCATCTTCTTTATTTACCAGCTTCACTATCTCCGGAAGCTTCTCCTTGGTGAATATCCCCTTCTCAATGAGTAACCTGGTAGGGGCTTCTTGTTGGACAACCTGGGACATCAGGAGTTCTTCAGAGGGAGACGACTCTTTTAGAGGTAAGAGCAGTTGCCGTGTTTCACCGAACGTTACCTCTTGCAAGGGATGCAAACATCCCACCAAAACAGAGAATCGCTAAAAAAGTAAACGCCATTCTTACGCATCTCAAGAAAAGCGGATAGTATTCAGATGTAATTTGAACCTTCCCAATATATATTGAGAATATCAGAATAATAATGCCCATGCTTAATACCATTCCCATCACTCGCATCGTTCCAAGTACCCCTGAAGCGACTCCGTAAAGCCTATTTTCAACAGAACTCATTACGGCATTTGTATTAGGAGACGAAAAAAGTGCGTAGCCA
>CAZAGP010000142.1:0-6536 GCA_964484575.1 uncultured Candidatus Bathyarchaeia archaeon
ACTCGACGCATTCATCAATGATCGAGTTTGCTGCAATTCTCCAAGGTGAAGACTGTTGAATGGGTGAATGGACGCGTTAGGATGGTCGATCAGACTAGAATTCCTGAGAAGTTTGCTTACGTCACGTTCAGCAACTATCGTCAGGTTGCTGCAGCAATCCGGACGATGATCGTTAGGGGGGCTCCGGCTATAGGGGTGGCTGCTGCTATGGGGGTCGCTTTAGCAGCTAAATCCAGCAAGACTAGGGACCGAAGTCGTTTCACGGAAGAGCTGCGGCGAGCTGGAGCTGTACTCTGTCAGAGTCGGCCCACCGCATGGAACTTGTTCTGGGCGGTTGAACGGATGCTTCGGAAAGCGGAAGCAACCCCGGGGGGACCCCGTCAGGTTGCTGAGGAGCTTGTTCTAGAAGCGAAGCAGATCGCTTTGGAGGATATTGAAGCTAATCATAAGATTGGCGAGTTCGGATCCTCGCTCATTCACGATGGTGACAGGATTATGACCCATTGTAATACGGGTACGTTGGCCACAGTAAGTTACGGTACTGCTCTCGCACCGATTCGCACGGCGTTTAGTCAAGGGAAGAAAGTAAGCGTAATAGCGACGGAGACTCGGCCGCGACTTCAGGGAGCGAGACTTACCGCCTTCGAGCTCTTGAAGGATCGTATTCCAGTTACTCTCATCGTTGATGGGGCTGCGGGCTACGTAATGCGGCAGGGAATGGTGAAGTTAGCCATCGTTGGAGCAGACCGGGTCACTTCTAAGGTTGTCGCGAATAAGGTTGGAACTTACTTAATCGCCTTGGCGGCAAGGGAGAACCATGTTCCGTTCTATGTGGCGGCTCCGTATTCAACATTCGACTTGAAGAGAACGGAAGATGTGGAGATTGAGGAGAGGGATCACCGTGAGGTCACTCACATAGGAGGATGGAGAATTCCACCTCGTGGTGTGGGTGTGTTCAACCCGGCTTTTGACATAACCCCAGTTAGCTTAGTGGAGGGGTTCATTACCGAAAGAGGGGTGCTGAAGCCGGCGGATCTGTCCCGCGGGCTCTAGCCAACTTCCTGTAATGGTTTCTTGCCTATTTGGAGGACTATTTCCACTGGACAATGGGTGACTGCTTCGATCTTGCTCTTCCAGTCTGAACCCATACCGACAAGCGCATACATGCCTGTGACTTCTGCTTTGGCTTTCTGAACGATTCTAGTTAAAGCGATCTGGGTTTCCCCACTGTCAATCACGTCGTCAACGATTAGCACGCAATCTCCCTTCCGAAGTGCATCCCTCGGAACGAACAGGCTGATCATGATTGCTGTCTTGCTTGGAATGTAGACTTCCTCGATGAATTCGCGTACTCCAACTTCCCTATTCTTCTTCGCGATTACAAGGCCGACTCCAAGTCGATGTGCAAGTAGCGCTGCAAGTGGGATTCCGTCGGTGGCTGCTGCAAGGACTTTAGTGATGCGCATTCCAGCGAAAGCATTCACCGCGTGTTGTACTGCGCGTTCCAGTAGCAGCGTGTCAGATATCAAATGCGTATTATCGAAGTAGCCGGCGTCATCGAACCTTATTCTCTGTTGAATCTCGCCTTCAAGTCGCATTATTTTTTGAAGAGTTCGGTTTATGTTCTGGGCCCTGTCAATCGTTGGGAGAACATGACCTTTGACATATCTGCTTAGGACTGTTTCAGGTAAACCGATGATTTGGGCCAGTTCTCTATATGTGTAGTAATTCTTGGCTAGATTCAGCAGCTCAATAGTCATGAGCTTATACTTGAGGTCGGATATACGGGAGCCTGCTCTCAATCTGTTGCCATCCTTATTGATTTAGACAAGTTAAGACATTCACATGCCCATGCTGAGTAGTATTAATACTTTCGACATGGATTGACACAAAGATTGGGGTGACTACGGGCGCCTTTCTACAATTCCTTTGCTATCTTGGTATCTTCCTTCATATGGACGACGCGTTTTCGTGCTAAGTAGGTGGATTGCGAGCTGCACAAATCGTTCTCCACGTCTCAAAATGAAATCTTTGCTCGAGGAATTGTACAGCATTATAGTCAGTTGCCCGCGAAAACCTGGGTCAATCAGAGCGAGACTCGCGATTATTCCTGCCCTAGCCAATGAGGACCGAATATGAAGGGTGCCAACCATTTCATCTCCCAATTCGACTCGTTCTAGAGTTGCAGCCAACAGACTTCGACCTGGGGGAATTTGAATGTCTGTGCTGACGCGCAAATCATAGCCTCCTCCATTGACGCAGGCTGCGTCGAAGGGGTCCAAGACGATTAACCCTTCGCCAATTCGTCTCTGAATATCCGTATCAGATAGCACAGTCAACCTTGTTTCCTCTGACTAATGACTTGAACATGAATCGGCTGAGAAATCATATACCTGTTCGTCTAATAATTGCCTACCTTGTGGGCCCGTAGTCGAGCCAGGATTAAGACACAGAGAGCTAGACTCGTGTATGCCTTCGGAGCTAATGCGATGAAAGCCTGGGATCCGGGGTTCGAATCCCCGCGGGCCCGCCATAAGTACACGCTTATCATTAGGCTCCGTATCCGATGATGGTGATTCCCATTGCGGCGTATCCCTCTAACTCTCGGTCTCCTAATCATCATTGCTGGTGCATATCTTGCCAATCAGGGGACCCAGAATCTCGCTCCAATTGCGGAAATGACGGGGCAGATGTCTGAGGGGATGGTAGTGACTCCTGTTATCTCATCAACTCTTCTCTCCGTTCCGGCAGCGAATTACACGTACTTGACTGTTAATTTGGAGGGGAATGTGAGGACGATCGGAGTTATCCAAGTTGAAGGTGGGAGTCAGATCGGATTCTACATCATGAACGAGGGCAATTTCACGCAGTGGCGACATGGAACTCCAAGTACGGTTGCACTTGCTAAGCTTGAAGTCTCCGGTTATAATTTCACATTTACGCCCGATTACAGTGGATTGTACTACTTTATCTTCAACAATGAAGGCGCAGAACATACTAATGTTCTGTTTACGCTGAATTCTGTAACCTACACGACGACTCCCAGCCTAATTATTCAGCACGCTGACTTTGGTCTCGTGATAATTGGTCTTCTCCTCACAGTTATCGGAATAAAGACTGGCAGTAAGCGAAAATCGTGGAAGGAGCAGGAGGTGCCCGCTTCAGCTGAAAGGAAGAGTATGGTGAAGTGTAAGTTCTGTGGAGAAGAATTAGCTGTAGGAGAGCATTTCTGCCCGAAGTGCGAACGGTCTCAGGCCTAATTATTCTCGTGGAAGAGTCCGTAGAACATAATCACGGATAGACTGTAGAGCCCCGCGCACAAGTAGAACGGGAGGCTCAGATTGCCTCCCCCCAGCAGCGACCCTCCAACTACGGTGGTGGCTGCGTTGGGAAGCCTCCAAATAACGGCATTAAATGATGACGCAGTGGCTCGTTCATCCTCCGCTATTAGGTTCATAATGAACGTGTCAGACAAGGGATTTGACATGTTCATCAAAGTTGAGCGGACCACGTACAGAGAGGCAGCTATCTCAGCGTTTGGGCTAAATGGCATAGCGATCAAGAAGACGGTCGAAAGTAGCTGTGTAAGCACAATTCCGCCGACCAGCCCGAATCGATTAGAGATGTGGGGTGCGAATCCTGCCGCAAATCCCACTACTATGTACGAGATGGCAGTTATAGGACCGGAGAAAACGTCTGTGGCGTTAAACCGAAGATAGAACCATGTTGGAATAAGTGGGATAATCAGGCCAGCCCCTAACCCTATGAGAAGATTTGCGGCCGAGAATTTGGCTATGATTCCGAGCGATTTCCGTGGCAGTATTCCCTGACGCGATAACTCCGGTTTCCTGTTCGCGACCCACCTGAACACTGAGGTTGGAGTGAGTAACCCCACGATCCCGAGTACTACAAAGAAGACCTTGTGGGCCATCTTCAGGGTCAGAGGGAGCAGGGGGAACAGTGCGGGAATAGCGCACCCGATCCCTGACGCAACAGTGAAAGCCATAAAGGAGAGGCTGAATGTTGCGGCTCTCGTGCTCTCCGTTGTTCTATCTGCCAAATGGGCATTCCAGATTGACAGGTACATGGCGTCGGCTATTCCGCCAATGACTGCTGATATTTCCAGCACTTGGAAGTTCGTTGTTATTCCTGGGATAACAGTGATGCAAGGCGCCAGTAAAGCTCCGATCAACATTATTATCCTGCGTCCATGTCGGTCAGATAAAACAGCAAACGGGATGCTGAAGATCACGCTTGAAAGGGCTGAAGTAGTTAGTAATACTCCTAAGTTGGTTACTGAAACGCCCTCGAGTGGAAGAAACACCGTAATTGCGACTTGATAGAAGCCTAGGCAAAGAGCCAGAGGGCAAGCTCCTAGTACGATGAGTTTAGCGTCTCTTGGCACCGCGCCGTACGAGTCCATCACTTAGGAGTCAGCCCCTTTGTGAGACGAATCAGGCCGGCATGAAAAGGGCTTCGGCTAAGTTGCGCTCTTCATCTTGCTTAAACATTGCCCGCTCAACGTGCGAGGCGTATGAAGAAGATTTATCTGCTCGCCGATCAGTTGCAGACCTTGTCCCGCGGTAGCTCAGCCTGGTAGAGCTTCCGGCTGTAGTCCTGTACCTTAATGGTGCGGGGAGGTCAGCCTGCTAGGCGTACAACGTCTGAAACCGGAGTGTCGCTGGTTCAAAGCAGGAAGTGTAATCCTGTGAAAATCCGGCCCGCGGGACCACTATTTTACATAAGCCTTTCTTAGTGTGGAGAGCTCTTCAAGGCATTTCTCGAGGCTAAACGTCCAACCTTCTTCGTCGTCGAAGAGTTCGTAAGATATTGTTTGGGAAATTCTGCTTTTGAGGTCTTTTCTGACGGCTGAATAAGATTGCAGTAACCCGGCTTTTGCTAGCTCTGAGAAGAACGCCAACAGTTTCGATAATTGCGATTCTAAAATGTACGTTCTAAGAAGAATCGCGTTCCGTTCAAGGACCTTGGATGTACCTACGACAAAGAATAGTTCTGGTATTACAGAATAGAATTTGTTCAAGTCGAGCTTACTGTTGAATTCGAGCATTATCTCGTGAAACGCAGTAACTTCCTTTGGATATGGTACGACGTTGAATTGGATGTTCTGGATGAGTCCGTCCGGAACGAGTTTCTTATCGAAGTGGTACTTCACACCGTGCAGCGATATACCTACCTTAGGTGCAAGTTCAGCGAAGCTTTTTCGAGCGTTTATCTGCAGCTCCTTTATGATGAGCAGGTCTTTCTTGTCTACTGATACTTCGTATTCCGAAGGATCATCGATCGTTTTTCTCGGATCTGCATTAGTAATTTCAGTAAACCATTGGTCCCAGGGGAAAGTCCATTCACGAGTTACAGCGTCGTAGTAGTTGAAATCAGGAAAGTTCGGAACGTAATCCCCTGTTAGAATTATTTTGTAACGTCTGATTAGACCAGACTTTGCAAGCTGACGCATATATTCTCTAAATTCGTTGATGAACGGTGCAGGGATCGCATGCACAGAGTCATGAGTGAAGGTGCCCTCGCACGAATTAACAGTCTGCCAAAGATTAGGAGCCTTCAACGCCTGCGTTACTGCTTCCTCGCAACCTAAACGCGCAGTCGCTAGGACAACGGCTCTCATCATGCCAAGCCTAGAAAGCTTGGGCGTTAGGTAGGCTAATTCGCCTTCTTTTTCGATTCTTTCCACGCGATGATACACAGATGTAAAGGGGATTCCTGTCTGCCTTGACACCTCAAGGAGGTTCCTCGGTCCAAGTTTCCACATTGCCGAGAAAATCTTGATGTTCATCGAATCGAGGTTTTTGAGTATTTTCTGTTCAATGGCGAGGTATTCCTCTTCTAGTCGAAGTCTTTGAGTGTTTAAGATTAAGATAGGTTTTGTGAATCGAAAACCACTTCTAGTGGGAGACTCCGCAATCTATGGAGGGTGACTCCAACTTATCGGTTGGGGAATGGAGTTCTGCCACGACTCTCTTCATTATTGCATCAGTCACTTTACGACCTACCAAACTCATCAGGATCGAGTCCATCACGTCGCAGTGGTCGCACAAGTGTATCCTCTCCACAAATTCAATCGGAACAAAGAGTAAATAAGTTACCTGAACACATAGCGCCACAGGTAAATACGTGAGTTCTCTCTAGGCGTCGAAATTGACATGGAGGTGATAATGTTTGGGTGATGGTTCGCACGGACACATGGGTGATTGAATAGTTTCATGCTTCTTTTTCTGATAATGACTCGACGTAGTACTGGAGGGCACGTCAGCTGACCTATCCCGGACGCTTTGTGTAAAGGTATACCTTCCGACTTAGCCCTGCGCTAGGGATCGACACTTCTCTGTCGTGCTTCCAACCAGGGAGAACGTAGTCGAGGGACACGACTCGTGCTCCCGTTTTCATTTCCTTCAAGAGCTTCGGAGAGAGTCTGGCATTAACCGAGTCTGAGAGGTAAATTGTGATCACGTCGGCGTCTGAAAGGTCGATTTTCATCATATCCCCATCTATGACCTCTGCAT
>CAZAGP010000143.1:0-6773 GCA_964484575.1 uncultured Candidatus Bathyarchaeia archaeon
ACAAGCTAAATGTCGACTTAATTTCTCCCAAGACAAGATTCACACGCGACGGCATCGAACTTGAATTTCCTAAACTCGTGCATTTGAACTCCTTCAGCTTCAAGGACGATACAGTGCGAAGTTATCAGAGAGGCGACTATCGCGTACTGTACGTAGGAGACGGGTACGCTGACTTCTATGCGTTGAAGGAGGCTGATTTAAGATTTGTAATGAAAGAATCCGTATCGGCAGGAATGTTCCGCGAGGCTAAACTCAAGTTCACGGAAGTCACAAACTTCCAACCAGTCCTTAACGCATTGTCTAACTGGAGCCTAAACAAGGCAAACTGCTTCTTTTGAGAGATCGCATCTAAAGCGATAAGTAATTCGTACGTCAACCTGTTTCCCTGGGAGCTAACTTTTGTCCATCAGGTTATCTTCGGGAAAAGAGATTCCGATCGAAATGCACAAGACTAGAATGGTGCAGAAGATTTCATTGATTCCCGTTGAGGAACGTCTGAATTCAATAGGAGAAGCTGGCTACAATACTTTCCTTCTCAAGACCAAGGACATCTTCCTAGACATGTTAACTGACAGTGGTGTCAACGCCATGAGCGACAACCAGTTCGCGGAAATGATCAGGGCCGATGATGCTTACGCAGGCAGCATGACCTTCTACGAGTTCGCTGACGCAGTGAAAGACGTCTTAGGTTTCAATCACGTGATGAACGCACATCAAGGCAGAGCAGCCGAACACCTATTGGCTAAGGTCTTCATAAAATCGGGTGATGTTATCCCAACAAACTATCACTTTACCACAACTCGTGGCCACATTGAGCTGCTTGGCGGAACAGTACTGGAAATATACTATGATGATGCTTTGAAGACCGAGAGCAAGAATCAATTCAAAGGGAACATGGACCCACAAAAGCTCAGAAACATCATTTCCAAGTACGGTAAAGAGAAGATCGCCTTCGTCAGAATGGAAGCAACTACGAACCTGATTGGAGGGCAACCATTCTCGCTCGCAAACTTGAAGGAAATTCGACAAATATGTGACGAGCACGGGTTGCTCCTGGTTATCGACGGAAGCCTGATTTGTGAAAATGCTTACCTCATAATGCAGCGGGAAAAAGAATATCACAATAAGTCAGTCGCGGAGATAGTGAAAGAGATCTGCAGCGTCCCCGACCTTTACTACATGAGCGGAAGGAAGAACACCTCCGTTAGGGGAGGGTTGATCGGAACAAACAACAAGGAACTGTTCGAGAAGATTAGGCCGTGGCTTCCAGTGTATGAGGGCTTCTACACGTACGGCGGCATGTCCATGAGAGAGATTGGAGCAATGACGGCGGGAATCCGCGAAATGGTGGACCCTACCGTTGCTGGGTGTGCTGTGGAGCAGGTAAAGTACTTCGTTAATCGGCTCGTTGAAACAGGGGTTCCTGTGGTTACGCCGCCAGGCGGATTGGCTTGCCATCTAGACGCAATGAAGTTCCTTCCGCATATTCCACAACAAGAATACCCAGCCGGAGCATTGTCAGGCGCCCTGTACATTGCTTCAGGCATCAGAAGCATGGAAAGAGGAACAGTCTCTACGGATAGAGATAAGGAAGGTAAAGAAGTCATGGCTGACGTCGAACTGACAAGAATCGCTGTTCCTCGAAGAGTTTACTCGATATCGCACATCGAATACGCGATTGACAGAATAAACTGGCTCTATCACCATAGGCACTTGGTTAAAGGGTTGAAGTTCGTCTTCGAGCCCCCAGTCCTACGATTCTTCGGAGGAAGACTCGAACCACTCGACAATTGGGGAAGAACACTTACGGATGCATACGTAAAGGAAATGGGCCAGTATTAGACCATATTCCATTCTAGGGATTCAATGTGCTCCGGGTCACATTCCAGTACATTGATGAATGCCCTTCACACGAACAAGCCTTAGCCCGGCTCCGGAAAGTTCTCCGCGAAGAACGCATCCAAGTCGAAATTGACATCATTAAGATTGAGAACGAACAGCAAGCCCAGAAGCTCCGATTTGTCGGATCACCAACAATTCTTGTTAACGATACTGACATCGACCCCCAGTCAACCGAACATTACGGGCTAGCCTGCCGAGCCTATCAGCTCGAAGACGGACGTATCTCGCCTCTTCCTTCTGAAGAGATGATTAGACGAGCCATTCGACGTGAATCTTAAAAGTCCCTCCTCGCGTTCAGCCTGGTGGTGAGCGAAGTGGCGAACCTGAAGATAGGTGACAAGGCGCTGAATTTCAGCCTCATAGGGATAGACGATAGACAGCATTCGCTGGACGAATACTCGAACAATGTAGTTGCAGTCATCTTCAGTTGCAATCATTGTCCCTATGTTCGCGCATGGGAAGATCGTATGGTCAAGATCCAGGGCGACTATGCAAGCAAGGGCGTACAACTGGTAGCGATAAATGCGAATGACGCCTCGAAATATCCAGATGACAGTTTTCAAAATATGAAAGTGCGGGCTCGCGAGAAGAAGTTCAACTTTCCTTACCTTCGCGATGAGTATCAAAAAGTGGCGAATGCATATGGCGCTCAGCGAACACCCGAAGTGTTCTTATTCAATAATGGAGGGGCGCTGCAATACCATGGTGCGATTGATGATAATTATGATGATCCGCAAGCAGTCAAAGTTCATTACCTGCGCAATGCGCTGGACGCGCTCCTCAACGGGACGGAGGTCCCGGTAGCGGAGACCACCCCCGTCGGCTGCACCATTAAATGGAAGTAGCCAGCACCCGTCCGGTTGTTTCATGAATTAACGCTGGATCTGTTCGATTACCCGGAGGATTTCGTCCCAGTTATTGACACGGAAGATTCGCGGCATCTCCGTAGCCGATCTATTCCAAGGTTGAGTGTAGAGAATGCCAAATCCGAACAATCGGGAGGCAATGAGGGACATAAGGTAATCTGAGTCGTCAATGAAGATGTCGTAGTCGAGATCGGCCTTTGCACTGCCACTCGCGGTTCTAACGAACTTGACATATGGAATTTTATGATATTGTAACCACTCTTGCGCGAAAGGCACTGTTACTTCACTTCTCCCAGTGACGATGTCAACTGTCCCGAACTTGTTGAGCCGGGACACTTTGGCGGCTAGGTCTTCTTCCATCGCAGGGACCTCTTTCCAATTGAACCATGCTTCATCGAGTGTTCTCAGAAATTCCTCTCTACTGATGTGTACAACTTCCCAAGCGTTCCAGCGATCAAATACATCAGGCGTATACGCGGCCGAGTGACGAACATTCAGGATCTTGCAGAGTGTTTGTATTGTGTCCGCAAGGACGCCGTCAAGATCCATTGCGATCTTGCAGTTACTCGGCAATTCTATTCCTGTCTCAGAACACCTGTTCGTTTGAGAAGTTCGATGGAGGCTGTGAGCTGATCTATAGATATTGAAAGTTCAGCCGCAGCGTTAGAGATGGAGATTGTTCCATTGTGGGATGTGATATAATCGAAGACTCGTCTGTCTTGTTCGCTGAGACCTAGTGATTGCGGTTTTCTGCATGCGGGACAAGCTACGCTTCCGAAGGGAATACTCTGTCCGCAAAAGATGCAGGTTTGAAACGATCTTTGAACTGGTTGAATGTGTGGAATGGGTCGTTGAGGCTCGAGGAGACTTTGAATTCTCCGTTTTAGGCTTGTTTCCAGAGACGCGATAATGCTACTAGCCGGTTGCGTTCTTCTCAAACCGCAGAAGTCGCATGCGTAACCTGTTCTACTGTACCTCAAGACGTAACCGCAACGGGGGCAACGATTTGGCGGAGCTGACATTCAAGATGCGGCCTAATTCGATGTCTATGGTTTCTCCTATTAGCAATTACTCATATCATGGCATTTCTTCTTGTTTAGATATCGCCATACTGACCTTTGCGAGGTACGCGTCAGTCGTTATTTGTTGGCTTCTTGCTATCTTTCGGATGGCGTTCTCAACTCCCGTTCCGTGCTGTATGGCTTTCTTTCGTCGCCAAACCATTTCGCCTGGTAGTCCAGCTTTGAGCGCGGCCGCTCTTAGAACCCATTTTCGCACTACGTCATTCCCGGGTCTAACTTTGAAGTCTAGAGGGATTCGCAGAGAGAAGTCGATTACAGGTATGGTAGCGAACGGAGTTCGAAGTTCGACGCCGCAAGGACACGTTGCTTGTTCGTCGCGCTCATAGTTCACTTGCGCGGCTTCTATTACGCCGCGGTACAAGGAGGAGGCTAACGCTCTTTTGCCTCCGCCATCAAGAATCCTCGCGTACTTATAGTAGCCGCCGTACAACTCGTCGCTCCCCTGGCCACAGAGCATCACCGTGTGTCCTCGCCGCGCTGCAAGCTTAGCTGCCCAGTGCAGAGGGATCGCTATGCTGACTTTCATGAGATCATGTTCTTCTATCAGCCAGATAATGCGTTTGATGAATGGCTCTAGAGAATCAGGGTCGTACGTCTCGATTCTTATCGGAAGCTCAAGTGCCTTTGCATATTTCTCAACTGTTTGCAATTCAACTGAGCCTTTTAGTCCGGTACTGAATAATTCAACCTCTAGATTTGCTTGTTTAGCGAATAGTGCAGTGATTGCACTGTCCAGCCCGCCAGAGAACGCTACTGCTACGCGGTCAACGTCACCAGTGATCTGGTGAATTGAGCGCTGCAGGAGTTGCTTCAATCGAGCTGCAGCGTAGTTCATAGTCATAGATCGCGTACTAGGCTGATGGAATTTGAATAGGCGTCTTTTGCTTAGTGTCCTTGTTTTCGCCGTGTAGACGTAGCCCGGGAGAATGCGTTCCGTGTTGATGTGCCCGATGCGCCACAGTGCCTTCCGTTCCGACGCGACTACGGTAACCCCCTTCCTGGTTGAATAGTACAGTGGTCTTAGACCGATGGGGTCCCTCACGGCTGACAGGGCTTTCCGCTTGGAGGATACTATTGCGTAGGCGCCGGGATAATCCATAATCGATTTGAAATTGGACGCATGACGGACTAATTGAGCTGGTTCATGTCGAGTTTTCGTGAAAAATGTGCCGTCTATCGCCAGTGCGCAGGAATCGGATTCGAAGAATCCGCCGGGTGTGTTACTTGGCGTGAATCCGACTCCTGACTGATCGCCCGTACAAGAAATCTTGACGCCGTTCCCCCTATGCTTCATTGCGCAGAGCATGTCGGTGAGGAGTGGTTTGACTTCGCTTTTGGCATCCACATAGGCGGCGGCTATGGCTGTCAACTTGTTCATCACATGTCAGGCCGGTTGGCTTTATAACTGAACTGATAGCGTAGTGAAGGTCCGAGTACCGTTGCCTATTCTTCCGATAGATAGTGGCCGCTATGGAAGTCCAGAGATGCGAGCGATTTTCGAGGAACGTGCAAGATTTCAACGAATGCTCGACGTTGAGGCCGCGTTGGCGTGGGCGAGGGCTGAGGTGGGTGATATTCCCAAGGAAGCAGCCCAAGAAATCATCGAGCACTCGTCACTGATGTACGTTAAGTTAGAGAGAATTCGAGAGATTGAGCGGACAACTGATCACGAAGTGATGGCACTTGTTGATGCACTTGCCGAGGTTTCGGGTAAAGGCGGGTCATATGTTCATCTAGGGGCAACTTCGGCAGACATCCTTGATACTGCATTGGCGTTGCAGTTGAAAGATGGGCTCAGTATAATCTCACGTAAATTGGATAACCTCGAAGCTGTTCTCCTTAATCTCACAAAGCGATATCGCGACACACTCATCATCGGGCGTACTCATGGTCAACATGCGCTGCCTATGACTCTAGGTTTGAAGTTTGCCGTATGGTTACGTGAGATTGGTAGGCATATTGAGCGACTTGATGAGTGCAAGCCGCGTGTCCTCGTGGGAAAGATGAGTGGCGCGATTGGTACAATGGCAGGATTGGGTAAGAACGCCATTCAGATTCAAGGATTGGTTATGCAGAGGCTTGGTCTCAGTTCACCGGAAGTGACTAGCCAGATAATCCAACGGGACCGTTACGCTGAACTTGTGTGTCTGTTTGCTATGGTAAGTAGTTCCCTGGATAAGTTCGCGACAGAGATTAGAAATCTTCAGAGGCCTGAGATTGACGAATTGGGTGAACCGTTCCAGACGGGAAAGCAAGTGGGTAGTTCAGCCATGCCGCAGAAGCGAAATCCGTGGAGGAGTGAGAGTGTTTCTAGCATCGCGAAAATCGAACGTAGCCTTGTCTCCCCCGCCATAGAGGCAATCGTTACTTGGCATGAACGAGATCTCTCGCAATCCGCCTCGGAACGATTTGTGCTTCCCGAGTCATTCATACTTATTGACCACGTCTTGGATTCCATTACCCGGATTCTCAGTGAGCTCCGCGTGAATGAAGCGAAGATGTTAGAGAACTTGATGAAGTGGAAGGATCCGATGATGTCTGAGTCCGTGATGATTGCGCTCACCCTGAAGGGGATGCCTAGACAGGACGCCCACAGGCTGGTTCAACAGATCATATTCAATAGTCAGCAGACTGGCGAAAGCTTCAGCACTTTGCTCCAGCGGAACGATGCGGTTTCGAAGCTACTCTCCTCTTCGGAAATCGAATCGTGCTTGGATCCGAAGTCCTATCTAGGAAAATCAGCTCAACTTGTCGATTTAGCAGTTACTAAAACAACGGCGGAACGTCAAGCTCGCGGCTTGTAGTCACCTTTCCTCTTCACGGTAATCAGTCAGCAAGCTCTGCTCAGTGCCCTCCACTGCACCCGCTTTCAGGTTCTGCCATTCTTCGGCCTTGATGAGTCCACCAACTTGTTCCTTAATCT
>CAZAGP010000144.1:0-4749 GCA_964484575.1 uncultured Candidatus Bathyarchaeia archaeon
TTTCACCCTCGGGCCGAAAGAATAACCAGCAAATAGCAGAATCACCAGAACTCCAAGCAGCCTATTCAGAAAGGTAAGCAGATACATCGATACGATCACGATTCCCAATAGAACTACCACAAGATTCCAAGCCGCACCCACAGACAGATCGCCTGAGGATACAGGATTCCTTAGCTTGCCAGCCTTCTTGTCAAGGTCTGCATCGGCGATATCGTTAATCACAAAACCGAAAACGGAGGACACTGCAACGAAGATAAGGACTGGCAGAATCCTTCCATCCACTGGAAATCTGGCTACAAATGCACAAGCCAACGCGGAGACCAAATAGCACGGTCCGTACTCATGGAACCTTACGATTCGTCCAATGGCATCCAACGAAACAGTAGAAGCGAACGCTCCAGCGTCTCCATTGTTCACTAAGCGATCCCCTTCAATCACTAGTCATTTAATGCATTAGACCAGCCAGGATCAAGCACACACCAATTAGGCCGCGCAGAATTCTGCCCGCCTGAAAAGCCCATGGCTGATCGTACGAGCGCCAGTAGAACGTGTTCAGAAACCCTTCAGCTGACAGGTACATGCCAGCCAAAAGGAGAAAAGTTGGTAGAAACAAGCTGAGCCGAAAGAGCTTGCAATTTAATGAAACTAATCTACTTTTCCTAACGATGTTATGTCTGAACACATCGTATCACTAATGCGTCAAGACGTGAGGGGTTCGTCGATATACCCAATACTACTGAGACCTTCGCAGCACGCAGCAAAAAAGAGAGGCGCGGCGATCTGTAATCAAATTGGCTCATGTGGGCATTGAGAGCTGTCTATATCGTCCATGTAGTATCTCCCGCATTTTGGGCATTTGACTTGTCGAAATGTTTCCGTGTTCTGTCAGATGAGAGATGAACGTCCGAATACATTTCGATTGTGCTTGTAGGAGAACATTGTGTAAGCAACAGCTAGATCGGTCAAACAGAAACAGCGCCGACTTAGTGCGCGAAATAATGAACGAGGTCAACAATACCTGAAAATGATCAACATGGCATGAAACCCAAGAGTATTTAGATCATAAGTGACTTATGGTGTCGAGGAGAAGGATTATGGGAAAAGCGAAACAAGTGAAGAAGAAAAAGAAAGCAAAGTAACAAATCCAACATTTGAATCCAATTTCATTTCTGCGGAAGCGAAAATTAAAGTACGCTAACCACTTGTTCAAGTTCCGATTGTTTAACTGTTCTTGGCTTCTCGAACATCTCGCACACAATCTCAGGGTCTTTTAGGCCGTGCCCGGTCACGACGCAGGTTACGCTTTCATCGGACCCGATAATTCCCAGGTCAGTAAGCTTTTTGGCTCCCGCGATACTCGCAGCGCTCGCTGGTTCAACGAAAACTCCTTCAAGCCTCGCTAGTAATTTTTGAGCGTCCAGAATCTCATCATCCGTAACTTCCTCCATGAGTCCACCTGATTCCCTTACAGCTAGGAGCGCCTTCTTCCAGCTTGCTGGTGAACCAATCTTAATTGCGGTCGCAACCGTCTCAGGCCGCTTGACCGGAGTTATTTCCAACCGCCCGGATTTGAATGCTTCAGTGATAGGTGAGGCTCCGCGCGCTTGGATGCCTATCATTCTTGGCATAGTGGACGTTAGTCCAATTTGATTGAGATCGTGAAAGCCTTTCCAAATCGCTGATAAATTTCCAGCGTTACCAACGGGAACTATCACCGTGTCTGGAACGCTGCCTTCAAGTTGATCCCAAACCTCGTACGCAATGGTTTTCTGACCTTCGATCCGGTAAGGATTAACGGAATTCAACAGGTACAGCTTCGGGTTTGATTTAACTAGAGCTAAGACCGAGCGAAGCGCATCATCGAAGTATCCCTCTATTTGTATCACTCGAGCTCCGTGAGCAATCGCCTGCACCAGCTTACCCTGCGCGATCTTGCCTGCGGGGATAACCACGATACACTCAAGTCCCGCTTTCGCAGCGTATGCTGCTAAGGATGCGGAAGTATTCCCTGTTGAGGCACAGATGACCTTCTTAGAGTCGACCTCAACTGCCCTTGACACTCCAACGGTCATCCCCCTGTCTTTGAAGGAACCTGTCGGATTTTCACCCTCGTTCTTCACGTTAAGCTTCCCGAGACCGATTGCCTGCCCAAGCCTGGAGGCTCTGTGAAGAGTTGTGCCTCCTTCCCCCAACGTTATCCTCGTTGAAGCTTCCTCAATGGGAAGGAGCTGCGCGTACTTCCAAACTGACAGGGGTCTTAATTTCCAGGATGAGAGGGTGACGGATTCTTTCAAGGCGTTGAAGTCGTAGGTTATCTCAAGTAGATCGCCGCAGTGTGGGCAAGAGTAGCTGTTGCCTGTCGACGGATAATGAGCGTGACATCCGATACATTCAAGCTCATGATGCATCATGCTCAACTTTCCTCAACGATTCTAGCTCCCGCCGACGGCTTCGAAATGAGGATGTTGCAGAGTGTTCCCTCATCCTGAAACGCGTCCTTCATCGCTTCAGCCACTTGGAGTACTGCGGCAGACTTCTCATCCACGAGTGCAATCATCGTTGGACCAGCCCCGCTTATCGCTACGCCCTTCGCACCGGCTGCTAGAGCTTTCTGCTTAACCTTCGAGTAACCTGGAATCAGTTTCGCCCTCTCAGGTTCAACTACGGCGTCCATCATGCTACGGCCAAGTAGGTCCAAATCGCCAGTGAGGATCCCCACGATCATGCTTGAGGCGTGTCCAACATTCCGGACCATCTTCTCCATTGAAACAAGTTTAGGTAGCATAGCCCGAGCGTACGCTGTCTTCTTCTCTCCAATTTGAAGATCAGGCACGGCTACGGCAAGTCGAAGGTTTTCAGGTGGCGCAATCCCGATGACGTGGAACGGTTCGTAGGATTGAATTATTGTGAAACCTCCCAGAACGCTAGCAGCAACGTTGTCCGCATGCGCACATCCAGCCGAAGCCACTTCACCACTCGCGGCATGCTGAATCATCTCATTATTACTCAACTGCAAATCCAGAAGTCTATTCAATCCGAATATGCATGCTGCCGCGCTTGCGCCACTACTTCCCAGCCCCTTCCCGACTGGGATCCTCTTCACAATTTGTAGTCTTAGACCGCAATCTGAGGGCAGCTTCTTCAGGAATGCCCTTGCAACAATGCCAGCAGTATTCTTGTCCACATCACGCGAGACGGAGTCTGCGTCCACTCCAAGAACGTCGACTTCTACATTGCTTCCCTTCACGATTTCAATCTTGACCGAATCTACGAAAGCGTCATGCGCTAACCCAAACACGTCAAATCCTGGCCCTAAATTCGCAGTGGTTGAAGGCACGTTCACCTCGACGCTCTTAGCTCCGTACGCGTTCGAATTGGTTTGCTCGAGGGTTCTCTCGGCGATACCCTGAGCAGGACACCAAACCCCTTGATTATTCAATTCTTACTAATTCTCCATAAGTCCAATCCAAGCCGGAACAGCAGAAGACTGAGAAATCGGTTAGTTTCTTGCCGTCCGACTCAGTTAGTCTGAGTCGTAGTGGTAGTGGTCACAGTCGTAACGGTTCTGAGTGGCGCTGAAGGCAATGAAACTCAGGTTGCACATGAAGATGATACATGATTTAAGATTTGTTAGACAAGTCGACTTACATTTTAGGCGTTGAGCGCTACGCCTCTTCGTAAAAAAATGGTAAGACTGCAGAAAGTCTAATCTACGATTTTGACTTCTGCAGCTGGCGCCTGGAAGTTCACTTTCCGGTGTGTTCCGTCACAGAACGGTTTATTGTTGGACTGCCCACACCTACACAGAGCGGTGGAAACAGTCCCGTCAACCATTACGAGGTCAGGGCCATTCTCGTTCGCTTTCACAATAACCTTCGGCATACTGAACACTCAGTAAACCTTACCGTTCCTTACTCTATAAGACCTTTCGCAGTGGTATACTCCGACCTCGGTCGCGAACGTTGTCAACCTTGACTGTTTCATACTTTTTGGGCTATCCCTCTTGCCAGCATCCAAAATTCGACCACGACAATACTCAGTCACTGACCCTTCCCATAGATCAATAATTCTCGGGCCATTCCTCTAACTCTGTCCTGCAGAATCACGTCTCCTCCCCTTCCTGTAGCTTTCACTAAATCGCATTCGAAAGCAAATTATGAGCTATGAAAACTGAGCCCAGCACTGCCGATGCGGACCTCGTCATCACTCAAGTTCACGTAAGGCACGGAGTAGAAGTACACAAATCTTCGTCCGCGTGATTGCGAGCCGGAGAGAGAAAGTGACCAGGTCGAGTATCACCCTCTTATCTAAAGATGAGACCGAAGATATCCACAACGCCTCTCTAGAGATTCTGGAGAATCCCGGCCTCGAAATTCTAAGCAGAGCAGCCCTGGACATTTTGAAAGAAGCTGGAGCAAGCGTTGACTACGATAAGAACCGTGCCACGATACCTCGCAGTCTCGTTAAGGAAGCCCTAGGAAAGGCTCCGAAAACTTTGGCATACGGCGCCAGAAACCCTGAGAATTCTTTCATGCTGGATAAGAGAGAGGTCCACTTCACAACGAACGGGTACGCTGTTTGCGTAACGGACCACGAGACGGGTGAACGCAGATATTCAACACGACAAGATCTTGCGCGGTGGGCAGTCTTGGCGGATTATCTGGACTCCGTTCACGTAATCTGGCCATCAATAGATCCGACAGACGCACCGGAACACATGCAGAGGCTCACAGCACTATACACCTGCCT
>CAZAGP010000145.1:0-4082 GCA_964484575.1 uncultured Candidatus Bathyarchaeia archaeon
CCAGTTCACGTTGAATATCGTCAACGATTATGGGCAAACCTGCGGGGCAACCGTCAATTACCGCGGCGACTCCAGGGCCATGGCTTTCTCCGAAAAAGGTAACACTAAACGCCTTTCCGAATGAACTATCCCCCAATTACATTCACCCCTATTGAACGCAGATCCCTGAAAAAGCCGGGATATGATTTGTTGACACACCCGGCTCCCTTTATACTAACCCCTTTCCTAGCGCCTAAAGCTGCGATTGAGAGAGCCATGACGATTCGATGATCGTTATGAGATTGCACAGTTCCCCCCGTTAAAGTAGCGGGGCCAGATAATACCAGGCCGTCTTCCCTCTCCATCACGTTTCCCCCTAAGGAAGTTAACTCGGATCTTATTGACGCAATCCTATCAGACTCCTTGTATCGCAGTCTTCGAGCACCCGTGATTCTTGTTGTTCCATCAGCGTAACAAGCCAGCACCGCAATAATAGGCCCTAAGTCCGGACATTCTCGAATATCAAGGTCAGCTCCTCTCAGCTCACCACCCTCCACAACTACCCGATTCCGGCTTACGTCAACCCTTACTCCCATTCGCGATAGAAAATCGACTATAACAGAATCTGGCTCCAGCGTCCGCGATAAATTACTCACCGTCAACGAAGACCGGGTAATGGCTGCAGCGCAGAGATGGTACGAAGCAGAAGAAAAATCGCCTGAAATCTCATGCGTTGTTGGCTTAGGCTTCTGCCCTTTGGGCACTGTAAAGAGAGAGAAATTTCGATTTACTTTGATCTTTACGCCGTGCCTCTGCATCATCTCAATCGTAAGAAGCACATAGTTACGTGACTCAAGTGGGGATACAACCTCCAGTTTGAGACCTTTCTTCATCAACGTCCCAGCGAGAAGAAGACCTGAAATAAACTGAGAACTCACGTCTCCGCGCACAGTAACGCTTCCCCCTTCCGCAGGACCACCATTGACAGTGACCATGCGATTATGAATGGTTAACGAAACGTCAAGCTGCTCCAGCGCGTCAGCTAACGGTTCGATTGGTCGACGTATAAGGCGCTCTTCAGCTTTCAGATACGTTTCATCTGCGATCAAACTCAGTATCGGAATTGCAAATCGAATGGTTACTCCAGACTCTCCGCAATCAATGACGCTACGTGGCCGTTTCAGAGTGCCCTTGCTCGAGACAGTAAGAATCGTAGATCCAGTGATTTTTGCACCTAGAGCAGTAACGGCTCTTCGTGTTGCCTTCGTATCATCGCATTGTAATGGATGAATAATTCTTGTGGACCCTCTCGCGAGAAGTGCCGCGAAGATCGCACGATGAGTCTGAGCCTTTGATGGTGGCGCAATTATATGTCCGGTCACTGATCGGGTGGGCATTATAGTTACGTTCAATTCGGACCCCGCGCCGTAGCTTTCTTCAGGTTCAAGCTAGTCTCGATTATTCTGCCTGGGAAAGGTGACCAGGCTTGGAGGACCTGCTTCACTTTCCGATGTGGGACGATTGCAGCAACTGCAGGGCCCTTTCCTGATAGGCCAGAGGCGACGGCGCCTGCAGCTAGCGCGTCACTTACGCGAGACATATCGTAACCAAGGATACTTGAGTACGCGATGCCGTTTAATGTGAGGGAAAGAAGGTAATTGCCTCTTAGAGCCTCTTTGTGAATTAATTTCACGAGCTTCGTAATCGGCTTGAAGTCCCGCTTCCGCAACTCGCCACTATACTTTTTCAAGTTCGGAACATGCAGAAGAACACGATTTCCTGTCGTTGAGGGTCTAAATCGTCTCAGGATTCTGCATGTTCGATTGTCTGTTACCACCAGCCCGCCAAAATAGCAGGCACACGCATCATCGAAGGCTCCTGTCAAGGTGACTCGAGCTTGCAAACTGGATCTTACGGCGAGTCGAATAATTTCGGTATCTTCAGTTTGGCGGCGAAGCGCGACCAGAGTTGCTGCCGCGGCGGCGTTACTAGCAGCGCTGCTGCTCTTGAGGCCTACAGCGATTGGAATGGTTGACTCAGTCTCCACAATAGCACCATACCTCTTTGGAGCAAACTCGTCTAGCACGGTCCTCACCGTTGTGCAAATCAGAGACGTGCTCTCTGAAGGAGCGTTTAGAATCTTCGCGCTGATTTGCCTAGGGTTATCAGTGAGGGTAACTCTAGCTTTAGTCCACAGCTGAATTCCAAGAGCCGCACCTAACCCGTTGGCCATTGCATTGACTACAGTAATTGCTCCATGACACATGGCCTCACCAGTCCGCATATTTCATCATCCAACATTTTGAGACAAAGCTGCCCGCATTTCTGTAATGGGGGCATTTTTTCCAGTCCAGAGTTTGAAGGAGGCAGCTCCCTGGTTAAGGAGCATTTCCAACCCATTGATTGTCTGGGCGCCCGCGCTTCGCGCGTTTCGTAGTAGCATGGTCAGAGGAGGGTTATAGACGATGTCGAAAACCACTTGATTAGGGTGAAGCCAGGATCTTCGGATGGGAGGATCATTCACACCCTTCATGCCCATCGAAGAAGCGTTTACGATTAAATCGGCCTTATCTACGAACTCTTTCAATCTCAGTGGGGTTAAGCCAGTTGACGTCACTTTGCTCCGATATGACCGGTTAAGTGTACGCTTCAACCGTTGGGCTTCCGATGGAGTTCGGTTAATGATCATCATTCGCTTTACTTCTGGCGCAAATGTGTGAGCTATTGCACGTGCTGCGCCGCCGGATCCTAAGAGGAGAAGTGAGGACCCTCTCAATCTTTCAATGCCTACGGATTCTAACGCTCCTACGCCGTCGGTGTTGAACCCTGTAAGTGATCCTTTATGATTCACGACGGTGTTGACCGAGCCTATCTTCAGCGCTTCTCTATCAAGCGAACTAAGATACCGCGTAATGCGAATCTTATGCGGAAGTGTAACGTTGAGTCCTCTTATACCGAGTGCGATGGCACCGGCAACCGCTTGTTTCAAGTACTGACTCTTGACTTCGAACGTAACATATACGGCGTCTACACCGGAATGGCGAAATGCTGTATTCTGCATGATTGGACTTATCGAATGTTCGACGGGATCCCCGATTAAGCCGTACACTTGTGTTCTCGATGAAATTCTATATGATTCCAAGCATCTTCCACATCCGCCTTAGATCATCGATGCTCATCTGGCCTTCTGCGGTCTTGGATCGGTCATCAATCGAAGCGAATGTGAACTCTGCTCCGAAAAATGGGGATAGAACGCGGGAGGGGATTCCGAGGTTGCCCATTGCGAATGAAACTATCCGAGTCCTAGGGGAAGAGTTGCTAAGGAATTGAAGAATAGTCAAATTGTCAACAGGTCGAATTGCAGTGGTCACCAGCTTGCAGATGTCGCCACCCAATTTTTCCTCAATCCGGAGCAGCTGCATCAATCTTTTCTCAGAAGGAGTCTTCTGAAAGTCATGATGGGACGCAATAATCCGGACATCATGGGTTTTCAACTCTCGGATCATTGCACGCATGGATGGGGACTGTATATCTACATCGACGTAGTCAAATCCGATCTCTGCCGCCTTGAGCAGCAAGGTCTTTGACAGTTTTCTACGCGATCTATCTGTTGCTATTATGGGGCACCGTTTGTTCTTCACTAAGGAACGTAAAACGGAACTTTCCGTTACGTAATCTAGCCGATACTCGATCAAATCAGGCTGCTTCGGATAAATTCGTTTACGGAGACTAGGAACACTACGCGCGTGAGGAAAGACAGATAAGCATATTCCAGTCACCGTTCAATCACCATTTCGTCAGTAACTAGAGTACCGAAGTGCCGCCCGCCCTCTTGGATACATATCAGAACTTCATCCCCCGAAGCAAGATCAGTCACAGACTTAGAACCGGAAGTTGAGATCAGTCGAACAGTCTCCGCGTTTTGCACTATCAACGAATAGGGTTTATCCAATGCTACCGTCTCGACCAAGAACAAGGGTCTTCTCTCAATCTTTATTCGTCCGACGTGACCAGGTCGGGTTCTTCCGGACCTATCGACAATGAGGATTTCATCACCGGTCTTCAACTCTGAAAGGTAACGGGTCCTGAAGCCGCTGGTAAGT
>CAZAGP010000146.1:0-2679 GCA_964484575.1 uncultured Candidatus Bathyarchaeia archaeon
GTAGTGCGTGATTCCTACCATACTGGTGCTGGCTACGGATCCGTCGACGTGTTCAGATTGATTTACACCATGGATGTGCTCGACGGCAACTTAGCTGTGGACATTACCGCATTGCCAGCCCTCGAGAGCCTGATACTTGCACGTTTGGAGTCTTTTAGGACCATCTACTTCCATAGAGCATGTAGAGCCGTTCAGATGATGCTGCTGAGAGCACTCGAACTAGTCAAAGAAGACTTGGAGATACTGAAAATACAGAATCCGAACCAATATCTGGAGTGGGATGATTTGAGCGTCTGGTCAATCCTCAGGCAGAACTCCAAGTCGCGGGAAATCTTACGTGATCTCTCACAGCGTAGACTGCTAAAATGCGCATACGAGAAAACCTTCTTCGTCAAGGATGAACTTGTTTCCAGCGTCTTCACAAACGAAGAAGTTCGTTCGAAGCTTGAAGAAGAGATTGGAAGGAAGTCAGGAGTTCCGGTTGGCGAAATAGGAATAGATGTGCCATCACTTCCTTCAGTTCCATATCATAATGCGTTCCAGATAGGCCCAATCGATATTCCAATCTTTTCGAAAAATCGATCAGGCGTCATGATTCCTGAGAAGATCACTGAACTCTCCAAGGTGGTTGATGTTTTACAGGTCTTCATGAACATAATCCGCGTCTATACTCAGGAGAAGTACAGAGATCGAGTAGGCGAGGCGGCTACTAAGGTTCTGGGGGAGTCACCCCTCTCGAACGTCCTATCCTATTGAGTCCGGTATTACTCGGTTCTCAGTAACTGGAAGATTTGCCTTCTCAAGTAGTTTACTGTAAATTCGCAAAGCCTCAGCCTCATTAAGCTCGGTAAATAACGAGACTAGAGCCATTCTTCCACTCCTCCCTGCAACCTTCTCAGCGAGAGCTCGCGTGGTCATCATATACTTCCCACCCAATAATACCGAAGATCGTCCAACAGCAACCTCGCCGCTTCCAGGCATAGCAATCGCTAACGTCCCCAACCGCATCCTGTCCTCGAAGAAGAATGCAACGATCGCATTCTCAAGCTCACCTAAGTTGAGGCGGAACGTCCTTGAATTGACCTGTAGAGCCGTTTCCTCGAATTTCATTCGCTTTCAAAGAGAAAGAAACTGGAAGCGTAGATAAACCATACTTGACATGTTCAACAAATTGCGTTGTACAGGTTTGTTTAGACCATCCTAACGGCTGTTTCTTTGATGCGGCAATGCAATACATCTTATGCCCATCCCGAGTTCACCCATTTACTGCAGCTGAGTTGGAAATTTGAGTACGCTACCAGATGACATGAAACATCTCATTAACTATGATGAGAAACTCATCTGGGTCCTACATGCGAACGAAATAATCGTGTTAACCAACCAACGTTTGATAATCAGGAAATCTGGCGGTTTCGGATTAAAGAAGAGCATTGTAGATTATCCGTATTCGAACATGGTGAACATTAGATTAGAGAAGGGAATTCGAAAATCTAGCGTAGAAATCTCTATGCGTTCAGGTGTACAGTCAGTAAAGCTGGAAGGTCTATCCAAGAAGGATGCGTACCAATTACATCGAATCATCAGGGAGAACATCATAACCTCTTCAGAAGCAAGACCAGGAATGCCATTCCCAGTGATTATTTCACCTAACGAACCAAAGGACTATCCGGAACACAAATGCAAGAAATGCGGAAGCAGAATCTCAAAAGATTTCTCACTATGTCCAATCTGCGGTTACGCACTCAAACTCGAGTGTCCTGAATGCGGCAAACAGTTCGATCGTGAATACAAGATGTGTCCCTACTGCGGTGAGAACCTCTCGTACGTTCAGGAAGCTGACCTGGAGTTCTAAGCTTAGCCTTTGAGATACGCGGTAATATCTGATATACACTCAAATCTTGAAGCTTTGGAAGCCGTCATTCGAGAGATTCCTACGGAGACACCAGTTCTATGTTTAGGAGATATTGTAGGATACGGTTCGCAACCCAACGAAGTAATCGAAGCCATCCAACACTTGAATCTCATAGCAGTTCTCATGGGGAACCATGATTACGCTGTGGTAACGGGTGATGTACAAGGCTTCTCAAGCGACGCGGCATCCGCAATACGATGGACGAGGAACCATATTACCGCAAGGAACATGCAATTCCTATCAACCCTTAACCCTGAAGCCCACTTGGAACTTGAAGGTACCCCGATAGCACTCTACCATGGGAGTCCGAGAGACCCCCTCTTCGAATACATCTATCCAATGATTATCGATGAGGAAGTGGAGTCATTAATCAACGTGAGCAAGTGCAGAATCATCCTGTTAGGACATACACATGTCCCAATGTGCTTGTCCGTGAACGCTGGAATCTTGGCTAACCCGGGAAGTGTCGGGCAACCGAGAGATGGAGATCCGAATGCCAGTATCGGTTTTCTCTCCGTGGCAAGTGACGAATTCAATTTTCAGAACAAACGCGTGAAATACGACGTGCAATCGGCAGCTACCAAGATAATTCAATCTGGGCTTCCACTATTTCTCGCAAGTCGCCTACGCGAAGGCACATGAACTTCCAAGAATACCGCAATTTCTTGAGGAACTCTTTTAAGTCAGAGATCAAGGATGCACGGATTTCACCGAGGGTTCAAGTTGAATCAAAGTGGTTACCTTTTCGGTGGTCACCTTTATGGTGG